>NZ_JALNTU010000029.1:0-1399 GCF_023161685.1 Vibrio sp. 1CM8B | reverse complement strand
AGTATTTAGCCTTGGAGGATGGTCCCCCCATATTCAGACAGGATATCACGTGTCCCGCCCTACTCGTTTTCACTGATTATGATGTGTCGGTTACGGGGCTATCACCCTTTACTGCGAGACTTTCCAGACTCTTCACCTGCATCATTAAAAGCTTAAGGGCTAATCCAATTTCGCTCGCCGCTACTTTCGGAATCTCGGTTGATTTCTCTTCCTCGGGGTACTTAGATGTTTCAGTTCCCCCGGTTTGCCTCCTGTTGCTATGTATTCACAACAGGATACTTACTTATGTAAGTGGGTTTCCCCATTCAGGAATCCCAGACTCAAAAGGTTATTACTACCTAATCTGGGCTTATCGCAAGTTATTACGCCTTTCATCGCCTCTGACTGCCAAGGCATCCACCGTGTACGCTTAGTCACTTAACCATACAACCCGAAAGGGTTTCTATTTGCTTTCACTTTAAAAAGTGAAGACAAATAAGCGTATGGCAACTAACCAAGGTTTTTGGTTGTCATCAAGAAGGGTTAATTCTTGATAACTGTTTGCCGGACTCAATTGTGAATCAATGTAAACATTGATTCGAATACAAGACACTTGAATGTGTTTGTTGTGTTTACCTAATGAAAGATAAACATTGAGAACTTTTAAATTTGATTGAATTACTCGTAAGTAATCAATCAGTCAGCTTTCCAAATTGTTAAAGAGCATAAAGCAAAAAGCTTTAATCAATAACTTACGTTATTAATTAAAGCTCTGGCTTTAACTAAATCTAAACCATCAATCTGTGTGGGTACTCATCGTGACTATCTTCGTATAAGGAGGTGATCCAGCCCCAGGTTCCCCTAGGGCTACCTTGTTACGACTTCACCCCAGTCATGAACCACAAAGTGGTGAGCGTCCTCCCCGAAAGGTTAAACTACCCACTTCTTTTGCAGCCCACTCCCATGGTGTGACGGGCGGTGTGTACAAGGCCCGGGAACGTATTCACCGTGACATTCTGATTCACGATTACTAGCGATTCCGACTTCATGGAGTCGAGTTGCAGACTCCAATCCGGACTACGACGCACTTTTTGGGATTCGCTCACTATCGCTAGCTTGCTGCCCTCTGTATGCGCCATTGTAGCACGTGTGTAGCCCTACTCGTAAGGGCCATGATGACTTGACGTCGTCCCCACCTTCCTCCGGTTTATCACCGGCAGTCTCCCTGGAGTTCCCGACATTACTCGCTGGCAAACAAGGATAAGGGTTGCGCTCGTTGCGGGACTTAACCCAACATTTCACAACACGAGCTGACGACAGCCATGCAGCACCTGTCTCAGAGCTCCCGAAGGCACACCTGCGTCTCCGCTGGCTTCTCTGGATGTCAAGAGTAGGTAAGGTTCTTCGCGTTGCATCGAAT
>NZ_JALNTU010000028.1:0-2501 GCF_023161685.1 Vibrio sp. 1CM8B | reverse complement strand
ATCAGTGAAAACGAGTAGGGCGGGACACGTGATATCCTGTCTGAATATGGGGGGACCATCCTCCAAGGCTAAATACTACTGACTGACCGATAGTGAACCAGTACCGTGAGGGAAAGGCGAAAAGAACCCCTGTGAGGGGAGTGAAATAGAACCTGAAACCGTGTACGTACAAGCAGTAGGAGCACCTTCGTGGTGTGACTGCGTACCTTTTGTATAATGGGTCAGCGACTTAATTTTAGTAGCAAGGTTAACCGTTTAGGGGAGCCGTAGGGAAACCGAGTCTTAACTGGGCGTACAGTTGCTAGGATTAGACCCGAAACCAGGTGATCTAGCCATGGGCAGGTTGAAGGTTGAGTAACATCAACTGGAGGACCGAACCGACTAATGTTGAAAAATTAGCGGATGACTTGTGGCTAGGGGTGAAAGGCCAATCAAACCTGGAGATAGCTGGTTCTCCCCGAAAGCTATTTAGGTAGCGCCTCGGACGAATACTACTGGGGGTAGAGCACTGTTAAGGCTAGGGGGTCATCCCGACTTACCAACCCTTTGCAAACTCCGAATACCAGTAAGTACTATCCGGGAGACACACGGCGGGTGCTAACGTCCGTCGTGGAGAGGGAAACAACCCAGACCGCCAGCTAAGGTCCCAAAGTATAGCTAAGTGGGAAACGATGTGGGAAGGCTCAGACAGCCAGGATGTTGGCTTAGAAGCAGCCATCATTTAAAGAAAGCGTAATAGCTCACTGGTCGAGTCGGCCTGCGCGGAAGATGTAACGGGGCTAAGCTATACACCGAAGCTGCGGCTACGTACCTTAGGGTATGTGGGGTAGGGGAGCGTTCTGTAAGCCGTTGAAGGTGGTCTGTAAGGGCTGCTGGAGGTATCAGAAGTGCGAATGCTGACATGAGTAACGATAAAGGGAGTGAAAAACTCCCTCGCCGGAAGACCAAGGGTTCCTGTCCAACGTTAATCGGGGCAGGGTAAGTCGACTCCTAAGGCGAGGCCGAAAGGCGTAGTCGATGGGAAACGGGTTAATATTCCCGTACTTCTTACAATTGCGATGGGGGGACGGAGAAGGCTAGGTGGGCCTGGCGACGGTTGTCCAGGTTCAAGTACGTAGGCGGGTGGTTTAGGTAAATCCGGACCGCTACTAACGCTGAGATACGATGTCGAGCTACTACGGTAGTGAAGTCATTGATGCCATGCTTCCAGGAAAAGCCTCTAAGCTTCAGATTGTAAGGAATCGTACCCCAAACCGACACAGGTGGTCGGGTAGAGAATACCAAGGCGCTTGAGAGAACTCGGGTGAAGGAACTAGGCAAAATGGTACCGTAACTTCGGGAGAAGGTACGCTCTTATCAGTGAAGTCCCTTGCGGATGGAGCAGACGAGAGTCGCAGATACCAGGTGGCTGCAACTGTTTATTAAAAACACAGCACTGTGCAAAATCGTAAGATGACGTATACGGTGTGACGCCTGCCCGGTGCCGGAAGGTTAATTGATGGGGTTAGACTTCGGTCGAAGCTCTTGATCGAAGCCCCGGTAAACGGCGGCCGTAACTATAACGGTCCTAAGGTAGCGAAATTCCTTGTCGGGTAAGTTCCGACCTGCACGAATGGCGTAATGATGGCCACGCTGTCTCCACCCGAGACTCAGTGAAATTGAAATCGCTGTGAAGATGCAGTGTACCCGCGGCTAGACGGAAAGACCCCGTGAACCTTTACTACAGCTTGGCACTGAACATTGAACCTACATGTGTAGGATAGGTGGGAGACTATGAAACCGCGTCGCTAGATGTGGTGGAGTCGTCCTTGAAATACCACCCTTGTAGTTTTGATGTTCTAACGTTGGTCCCTGAATCGGGATTACGGACAGTGCCTGGTGGGTAGTTTGACTGGGGCGGTCTCCTCCCAAAGAGTAACGGAGGAGCACGAAGGTGGGCTAAACACGGTTGGACATCGTGTGGTTAGTGCAATGGCATAAGCCCGCTTGACTGCGAGAATGACAATTCGAGCAGGTGCGAAAGCAGGTCATAGTGATCCGGTGGTTCTGAATGGAAGGGCCATCGCTCAACGGATAAAAGGTACTCCGGGGATAACAGGCTGATACCGCCCAAGAGTTCATATCGACGGCGGTGTTTGGCACCTCGATGTCGGCTCATCACATCCTGGGGCTGAAGTCGGTCCCAAGGGTATGGCTGTTCGCCATTTAAAGTGGTACGCGAGCTGGGTTTAGAACGTCGTGAGACAGTTCGGTCCCTATCTGCCGTGGGCGTTGGAAAATTGAAAGGGGCTGCTCCTAGTACGAGAGGACCGGAGTGGACGAACCTCTGGTGTTCGGGTTGTCATGCCAATGGCATTGCCCGGTAGCTAAGTTCGGAATCGATAACCGCTGAAAGCATCTAAGCGGGAAGCGAGCCTTGAGATGAGTTTTCCCTGGCACTATAAGTGTCCTAAAGGGTTGTCGTAGACTACGACGTTGATAGGCAGGGTGTGTAAGTGCTG
>NZ_JALNTU010000027.1:0-6652 GCF_023161685.1 Vibrio sp. 1CM8B | reverse complement strand
GTTCAGTTGGTTAGAATACCGGCCTGTCACGCCGGGGGTCGCGGGTTCGAGTCCCGTCCACTCCGCCACTTATTAGAGAAGCCCTGCTAGAAATAGCAGGGCTTTTTTACATTTGAAGAAAAGTGTTTTGTGGTTAGATTGTATGAGTGTTGTAAAGACACCGAGCCCCTGCACTTCATGCTATCTCGGTACATATTAGAAAGCCTAGTCTGACGACTAGGCTTTCGTCATTTCCGGCATCTGAGCTTTGGACTTTTGCTATAGACTTTATCGTTATCGCTGAGGCGTCTCTCTGTTACAAGGTGTTGGGAGGTGGTTTGGTTCTAAATCTGACGAATCGAAATAGTTACTTCTAACTCTTTTAGGTAACCCAAGTAGAACAGAACATCAAATTGGGCGAATCTGAGTGCTTTCTATGTTAGATACCCTAACACGCTCGTCCCTTGTTGTAGGGAGTAGCGAACGTTATTGCTTTTAATGCGTAGGAGGTAATTATCGATTATGTTGGTATTTGTTTAATCGTTCCTGTACCTGATACACGTATCTGGAACTAAGGAAAACGAAGGATGTTTAACATTTCAAGCTATCACCCTCACTATCAATAAATAGAGATGTTGACTTGAAATAACCATTAAGCAAACCTATCTCGCTATCTCGCTATCTCGCTATCTCGCTATCTCGCTATCTCGCTATCTCGTAGATACAAAAACGCCTAGCGTTTGCTAGGCGTTGATAAATAGAGTTCCTAATACAATCGACTAAAGTATTTGCTTAAGCACTCTGTCGGCTTTTACACGAGTGATCTTACGAATCAACTTCTGAACTTCCATCGGGTAGCTCTCTACCTTATCTAACTGCTTATAAGTACAGATAAGCTGAGTGTGTTGAAGGATGTTATCCACTTCAGCCTGAAACTTGTCTGTTAGGTGATGGTAGTTATCTTGGATAAATATACCGTTCTCTAGATCCAACTTCCATGCGCGTGGGTTTAGGTTATTACCTGTTAGTAGCATGTAGCGCTTATCTACCCAAATGCCCTTTAGGTGGAAGCTATTTGAATCGTGTTGCCAAAGTCGAATTGATAGATTACGGCTAGCAATATGAGCTTCATTGGCCTTAGCGAAACGACGTAAGTTCAATTCGTAAAGGTATGGCAAACCACCAATTGTTTTAAACTCTTCTTCTGGCGAGATAAAGAAATCATTCGCTGTCTTATCACCAACAACAATGCTGACCTTTACGCCACGCTTAAGCGCTTTCTTCACTTCTTTAGCTAGGCTAGGTGGGAAGTTGAAGTAAGGTGTGCAGATGAAGATTTCATCTTTAGCTTGAGCGACGAGTTGATTGATCCCCTGATTCAGACGGTTACGTCTTTTACCGATACCAACCAATGGTGTTACAGCAACTTGGTCTGCTGAAACCTCTTGCCCTTCGAATTGATACTGAGATCTTGCCAAGGATGCTCGAAACTGACGAATCGCTGGTTTCAGTTCTTTGGTCGCAGGCTTGTTCTTATCAGCCAGGTCATAAACAGCGCTGTCCGCAACCATCTGTTCGTGTACGTAGGTAAACATTGAGTCAGCGAGAGCTGAGTTGTTTAAAACGTGGTAACGATCAAAGCGATAGCGGTCATGGTAATTCAGGTAGATATTGTTAAGGCTTGCACCGCTGTATATCACGCTGTCATCGACGATAAAGCCTTTTAAGTGCAATACGCCAAAGACTTCTTTGCCGCGAACTGGAATACCATAGACGGGCACAGAATGCTGATATTTTTCTGCAAACTCTTTATACATGGCTGCATTGCCTTCAGAAGACTCTGCACCAATCAATCCACGCTGCGCTCGGTGCCAATCGACACAAACGCTCACGTCTAATTCTGGATTCTTTTGCTTTGCTTCATATAAGGCAGTTAGGATCTCACGGCCAGCCTCATCATCTTCAAGGTACAAAGCGACTAAACTAATACGAGTCGTTGCGCGAGATATCTCATCAAGTAGGCGAGTTCGAAACTCTTGCGCTGATAGTAGTACTTCAAACTTGTCAGGATTCTGCGCTATGGTTGGCAACTGTATGAATGGATTCCTACTGGCAATCATATTGACTGTTTTACCTTAAAAATATGCAAAATTGCGAACCTTTAATTTTACCAAAGGGATAGCACCAAATACTAGATAATCGAGGCATTCTCTAACAAATTTGCTGATAATGCATAGGAATGAGATCTTTTCCGCTATTCGAATAGCGCTCGTATAAAACTCTTAAACCATTTGGTAGATCTTTAGGGTCTACTTGTACGAATTTGTGTCGCGCATAAAAATTGGTGAGATGAGCGTAAGCAAAGCAGTAATCGTCTTCAGAAAGCGTATGTTGCGCACAATAATCCATAAGCTGGGAGCCTAATTGCTGACCGCGATGTTGTTTTGATATCGCCATTCCAGTAAGTAAACGATTATTTTCTATTGTACGAAAACGCACGACACCGCACAGCTCGTTATCCAGCAATAACGAGTAGATCAGTTCACTCTTATTCGCTTTTCCCGTTGGGTAGTGTTCTTTATAGAAACGTTTAACTAGGGGAACCTTTACTGGGTCTAATTGAGTAATGATGACATTGTTCATTCAGTCACTGCGCCATTGGTTTATCTGCTGTAGAATGACCGCAGTGTAAGTTAATTGAATATCGCCATGCAATTCCATCTCAATGCTAGTTTAAAAAATGTTCATACTTTTTCTATCGATCAGACGTGTGATGCGTTGGTTGAAGTCACCACTACCGAAGAACTGATTTCGCTTTACAAAGACCCTAAATGGTCAGCTTTGCCTAAGTTAATACTGGGTAAGGGCAGTAATATGCTTTTTACCGAGCACTTCGCTGGCCTGGTCATCGTGAATAAATTAGCCGGGATTGAGCTGGCCGAGACGGACAGTCATCACCTACTGCATGTAAGTGGTGGCGAGGATTGGCCAAGCTTGGTTGAGTGGAGTGTAGATAAAGGGCTGGGTGGTCTAGAAAACCTAGCAATGATACCCGGCTGTTCCGGCTCTGCTCCGATTCAAAATATTGGTGCGTATGGAGTTGAGCTGCAAGACGTATGCGAGTATGTCGATATTCTGTGTCTGGATACTTATACAGTTAAGCGACTAAGCAAAGAAGAGTGTCTCTTTGGTTACCGAGATTCTATCTTCAAACACGCTCTCTACGATAAAGCGATTGTTGTTGCGATTGGTTTAACGTTGCCGAAAGAGTGGGAGCCATGTAATCACTATGGCCCGTTAAAAAGCCTATCAGCCGATACGCTCTCTCCTCGCACTATATTTGATGAAGTGTGTGCTATTCGTTCAAGTAAGCTGCCAGACCCTAGAGTACAAGGGAATGCGGGTAGCTTCTTCAAAAACCCGGTGATCACCCAAGATCATTTTGATCGCTTGTTAGCTCTATATCCAAATATTGTCGGCTATGAGAGTAATGACATGATCAAAGTTGCTGCTGGCTGGCTGATTGATCAATGCCAGTTCAAGGGTGTAACAGAAGGTGGCGCTCAGGTTCACCCCAACCAAGCATTGGTTATTATCAATTATGATGAGGCTTCTGCTGTGGATATCCTTAAGCTTGCAGAGCGAGTGCGCCAGTCCGTCTTGAATAAATTCGATATTCGATTGGAACATGAAGTGCGCTTTATGGGACGAGACTGCGAGACAAACCTAGACAAGGCTTTGGAGTCATTGGTATGAGAGAACACAGTACCAAGCTTGCACTATTGAGATGCCTTGCTGACGGTGAGTTTCATTCAGGTGAAGACCTAGGTGAAATGATTGGTGTATCACGAGCGGCTATCAGTAAGCACATTAAAGGTATTCAAGAGTGGGGTTTAGATATCTATCGAGTACAAGGCAAGGGTTACAAGCTAGCCAGTCGTTTGGATATGCTTGACCAAGAAAAATTGTCTGCAGTTAGTCGCGATGCTTCTCTTGAACTCATTCCCATCATAGGTTCTACAAACCAACACCTATTAGAGCGTACTAACACCCTCGAATCGGGTTCTGTCTGTATTGCTGAATATCAAGCTGCGGGTCGTGGACGCCGTGGACGAGAGTGGGTATCGCCATTCGGTGCAAACCTCTATCTTTCAATGTATTGGAGACTTGACGCAGGGATGGCTGCCGCGATGGGCTTAAGCCTTGTGGTTGGTGTTGCTGTTGTTGAAGCTTTGGAAGAAATGGGTGTAGAAGGTGTAAAGCTCAAATGGCCGAACGACCTCTACCACAATGATAAGAAGCTTGCAGGTATCTTGGTCGAGTTGTCAGGACAGTCTGGTGGCGCTGCGCATATTGTGATTGGTTTAGGGCTAAACCTATCCATGGATCCAACAACATCAGGTATTGGCCAGCCATGGACTTCCCTTAAAGAAGTGTGTGATGGAAAGGTACCTGACCGTAATCAATTAGCGCAGGCTCTGATCAATGCTTGGGATAAATCTCTTGTCGATTATGAGCTGAAAGGAATGTCCAATTTTGTAGAGCGTTGGAACCGCTTGGATAATTTCTTAGGTCGCAATGTTAGGCTGATCATTGGACCTAGAGAAATTGAAGGTGTTGTTCAAGGCATCGATGAACAAGGCGCTGTATTACTCAAAACTGAGAATGGTATCGAGAGCTATATTGGTGGTGAGATATCGCTAAGAAAAGGCGATTAAGGCGTTACTATTTTCTTAGTAACACTTCTTCAACCATATGATCTGCGCCTTTACGTAGTATCAGGTGAGCCCTTTCTCTTGTCGGAAGGATATTTTGTTCAAGGTTCAAGCCATTAATTGAACTCCAGATACCTTCCGCTTTATCCAATGCGGCTTGGTTCGATAATTTAGTGTAATGACTAAAGTAAGAGCCAGGCTTAGTAAACGCCCCATCGCGGAATTTCATAAAACGATTGACGTACCACTCTTTGATTTGTTGGCTATCAGCGTCAACATAGAGTGAGAAATCAAGGAAGTCTGAAATAAACACGCGATGTGGTTCGTGTGGATAATTCATACCGGTTTGTAAGACATTAAGTCCTTCAATAATAAGCACATCTGGTAGGTCGACGCACTTAACGTCATCAGTAATGTTGTACGTAAGATGCGAGTAAACAGGTGCTGTGACATTTCTCTTGCATGCCTTTACATCCGAAACAAAGTTCACTAAACGCTTGATATCGTAAGACTCCGGAAAGCCCTTTTTGCTCATCAACCCTTTCTCTTCTAACACCTCGTTTGGATATAAAAAGCCATCGGTTGTCACTAGTTCAACTTTTGGGTGGTTTTCCCAGCGAGAGAGTAGGGCTTTAAGCAGGCGCGCAGTGGTACTTTTGCCAACGGCTACGCTACCCGCAATACCGATGATAAAAGGTGGCGCTTTCTCTTTCTTATCTAGAAATTGGTGGAGTACAGAGTTTCTATTCTGTCTGGCTGCCACATAGAGGTTCAATAGACGAGATAGCGGTAGATAGATCTCTACTGCCTCTTCCATTGTGAGCTTTTCATTGATGCCTTGAAGCTCTTTTAAGTCGCTCTCAGAAAGTGTCATCGGAACTAAATTCCTTAGCTCAGACCAACGTTCGCGGTCAAATGACATAAATGGGCTCATACAAAACTCTATAGTGGATAACAAAACAAGTGCATGGAAAATACATCAAGCGATAGATAAATAAAATATCTTCCTGTACTAGATGCGGGTTAAAGACGTAAACCTTGAGCTAAATAGCCGTATGTAGGAGTTTGGTCAGAGAATTTTGCACTTTTTTTCAATTTACTATTGCAAGGTGGAAAATCATTCAATAAAATGCGCCCCACTTGTGCCGACTTAGCTCAGTAGGTAGAGCAACTGACTTGTAATCAGTAGGTCACCAGTTCGATTCCGGTAGTCGGCACCACTTTCTCCCTTCCTATAAGGCAAGCGAGAGAAAGCTCAAAATTTGGAGAGGTTCCCGAGTGGCCAAAGGGAGCAGACTGTAAATCTGTTGGCACTGCCTTCGATGGTTCGAATCCGTCCCTCTCCACCATATTCTAAAGGTTAAATAGCTCAAACAGAGTTACGTGTTGCGTGCATCGTATAATGGCTATTACCTCAGCCTTCCAAGCTGATGATGCGGGTTCGATTCCCGCTGCACGCTCCAACTCATTTTGTGTGCTGATATAGCTCAGTCGGTAGAGCGCACCCTTGGTAAGGGTGAGGTCCCCAGTTCGACTCTGGGTATTAGCACCAGTCTAAAGCTTCTTCTCCTTTAATAAAGAAAACCATTTTTTTTGGTTGCGTGGTCTTATTTTAAGCCACCTAATCCGTACCTAGAGGGACACCCCATGTCTAAAGAAAAATTTGAACGTACGAAACCGCACGTAAACGTTGGTACTATCGGCCACGTTGACCACGGTAAAACAACTCTAACTGCTGCTATCTGTACTACACTTGCAAAAGTGTACGGTGGTGTTGCTAAAGATTTCGCATCTATCGATAACGCTCCAGAAGAGCGTGAGCGCGGTATCACAATCGCAACTTCTCACGTTGAGTACGACACTCCAGCACGTCACTACGCGCACGTAGACTGTCCAGGACACGCGGATTATGTTAAAAACATGATCACTGGTGCTGCACAAATGGACGGCGGTATCCT
>NZ_JALNTU010000026.1:0-9068 GCF_023161685.1 Vibrio sp. 1CM8B | reverse complement strand
ATTGGCAGAGCAGCGGATTCCAAATCCGCGTGTTGGGAGTTCGAATCTCTCCACCCCTGCCATATTTAAGGCTCTAGCAGAAATGCTAGAGCCTTTTTTGCATCTGTTGCTTCTACGAAGCAATGTTGGGATAACTAGGCGCTCCTAGCTCATCTGCGTGCTCGAACCTCCGGAGTACCTGCTCATTCCAGCCCTACCATATTTAAGAATCTAGGCTGCACGTCTCGGCAGAAATGCTAGCGCTTTTTATTCCTGTCATTTTTACAAGTATCATTAGAAGTACCAAGTGTTCCTTTAGCTATCTCTATCGAACACTGATTTAGTGCAGCCTTGCTGTATTTAATGACTTAGTTCAAAGCTAAAGCTTTCTGTTCACCACTCATCTAGCTCCGTACTCCTGTTAATAACTAACGCTATTCTAGCGAGACGTTGAGTCCCGTTATTTTTGTTTCCAGGTGAAAGGTGAAGCCTTTCGATTGAAGCTTATATAACTTGAGAGTGGGTTATTGGGTAGACTAGGGAGTGCGCAGAAGAACGAGTTCTCTGTATTACTTAACCTTCTGAAAGAGTTCTGGCCAAATTTAGTGCTCCCCGAAATTAAGGCTTTCGATCACTCCAATAATAGTGGTATCAAATATCGATATGAGTTCTATGTTCCACCCATACCTTTCAGCGATAGCTTCAGTATGGGAATTGGTGAGTTTGACTTTCATTAGGTATAAAAAAGGCCACCTAAAGTAGGCGGCCTTGGTTGATCTATCTAGGTGTTAATCTAGCTCTTTCTCTGCTTGTTTTGCTTTCTCTATCATAGGAGTGATTGTTGAGCCTTGAACTAGAATAGAGAACACAACAACGGCGTATGTCATGACAAGGATTATCTCTTTTACATCTATTGCTTTGTCTTCAATGACCCAGATACCTGAAGGGATTGAAAGCGCCATAGCTAAAGCTAAGCCACCGCGTAAACCACCCCAAGTTAGAATCTTAATCGACCACGGGTTGTAAGTTCTAAAGCGTTTAAATCCGATGTAAGACAAGAAAACACTTAAGTAACGTGCACTCAATACTAGAGGGACTGCGAACGCCATTAAGATCCAGTCTTCTTGGTGGAATTTGAATAACAGCATCGACATACCAATTAATAGGAATAATACGCCGTTTAAGAACTCATCTATCAATTCCCAGAAATGATCTAGGTGATCTTCACTCTCTTTCGAGAATCCAATAAAGCGAGTCCAGTTACCAATCATGATACCTGATACCACCATCGCTAATGGGCCTGATACATGTAGAACTTCAGCAAACGCATAACCAGCAGTTGGGATGCCGATAGTTAATAGCAACTCCATCGAGTGGTCATCGGTATTGCTGATTAGGTAGTGGAATACAAGACCTAAAACAAAACCATAGACAATGCCGCCAATCGCCTCTTGGACGAATAGCATGGTCACACTGCCGACGGTTGGCGCCTCTGTACCAAATGCGATAGTAAATAGGGTTACGAAGATCACTAAGCCAAAACCATCGTTGAATAGAGATTCTCCCTCGATTTGAGTAGAGATTCTTCTGGGCGCATCGAGTTTCTTGACTATTGCTAGTACGGCGATGGGATCGGTTGGAGAGATTAGCGAGCCAAAGAGTAGGCAGTAAATCAGATCAAATTGAATACCGATGAACTGACAAAACCCGTACAGCACAAAACCGATAAAGAATGTTGAAAACAACGTAGCACCTAACGCGAGTACTGTTATTTCCCATTTCTGGTCTTTTAAATTTGGTAACTTAATCCCTAAACCACCGGCAAAGAGTAAGAAGCCCAATATTCCCTTTAGTAGGAAATCTTCAAAGTTGATACTGGCAACGGTTTCTGAGGCGATGTCAGCCAGTTGGAACCAATTGTTTTGTCCCGCAATGATAATCAATAGAGATAACATCATTGAGCCAGCTGTGATGGCGATGGTTGTCTGCATTTTACCAATTTTTGTATTCACGAAAGCAATAAGCATGGCTGCAGCGGACAAGAAGCATAAGGTGTAATAGACCGACATTGGGATCCCAACATGTAACAAAGTATGAATATGAATTTTCGTTGTCTCATGCTCAAATAGCAAACATTTTTTGTCATGAGTCGGTAATCAATTTCCTTTTTTAGACGTCTAGACTCCTTTTTAATGTGTGATAGGATGGAGGGATAATTAAAGGAATGAGGTTGTACCGTGGGAAGTAATGTAAGGCAAAAGATTGAGGCTCTGTTGAAGCAACGAATTTTACTGATTGATGGTGGCATGGGCACTATGATTCAGGATTATAAATTGGAAGAGCAAGACTATCGTGGTGAACGCTTTGCTGATTGGCACAGTGACTTAAAGGGCAACAATGACCTTTTAGTTCTTACACAGCCTAAGCTTATCAAAGATATCCATTCAGAATACTTGGAAGCTGGGGCTGACATCCTCGAAACCAATACCTTTAACGCTACAACCATCGCTATGGCCGACTATGATATGGAAAGCCTTAGTGAAGAGATTAACTTTGCTGCTGCCAAGCTTGCTCGTGAAGCAGCTGATGAATGGACCGCAAAGACCCCAGATAAACCTCGCTTCGTAGCGGGTGTATTAGGCCCTACCAACCGAACTTGTTCTATATCCCCTGATGTAAACGATCCAGGTTACCGTAATGTTAGCTTTGACGAACTGGTTGAAGCTTATTCTGAATCGACTCGCGCGCTCATTAAGGGCGGTTCAGATTTAATTCTTATTGAAACTATCTTTGATACGTTAAACGCGAAAGCGTGTGCTTTTGCGGTTGAATCTGTTTTCGAAGAAGTAGGTATCAGTCTGCCAGTGATGATTTCCGGTACCATCACTGATGCATCAGGTCGTACCCTTTCAGGACAGACGACAGAAGCATTCTACAACGCCCTTCGTCATGTAAAACCAATCTCATTTGGATTGAACTGTGCATTGGGCCCTGATGAACTGCGTGAGTATGTCGGTGAGATGTCTCGTATCTCAGAGTGCAATGTTTCTGCTCACCCTAATGCGGGTTTGCCTAATGCATTTGGCGAGTATGACCTTTCTCCTGAGGATATGGCTGAACATGTTAAAGAGTGGGCTGAAAGTGGCTTCTTGAACCTAATTGGTGGGTGTTGTGGTACTACTCCAGAGCATATCCGTGAAATGGCTGAGGCCGTTGAAGGTGTAACGCCGCGTCAATTGCCAGACTTACCAGTTTCTTGTCGTCTTTCGGGACTAGAGCCACTGACGATAGCTAAAGAATCTTTGTTCGTGAATGTAGGTGAGCGGACCAATGTTACCGGCTCTGCACGCTTTAAGCGCCTTATCAAAGAAGAGCTCTACGACGAAGCCTTGAGTGTAGCTCGAGAGCAAGTCGAGAATGGTGCTCAAATTATCGATATCAACATGGATGAAGGGATGCTAGACGCCGAGGCGTGTATGGTTAAATTCCTGAATCTATGTGCTTCAGAACCTGAAATCTCGAAAGTACCTGTTATGGTCGATTCTTCTAAGTGGGAAGTTATCGAAGCTGGCCTAAAGTGTATTCAAGGCAAAGGCATCGTTAACTCAATCTCTCTAAAAGAAGGCAAAGAGAAGTTTGTTGAGCAAGCCAAATTAGTTCGTCGTTATGGTGCTGCTGTCATCGTGATGGCGTTTGATGAAGTAGGGCAGGCTGATACTCGAGAGCGTAAAGTCGAAATCTGTACCAATGCCTACAACATTCTTGTTGATGAAGTCGGTTTCCCACCAGAAGATATTATTTTTGACCCGAATATTTTCGCAGTGGCTACTGGTATCGATGAGCATAATAACTATGCGGTTGATTTCATTGAAGCAGTAGGAGACATCAAACGCGATCTCCCGCATGCGATGATCTCTGGCGGTGTGTCGAATGTTTCATTCTCATTCCGTGGTAATAACTACGTCCGTGAGGCTATTCACGCGGTATTCCTATATCACTGTTTTAAAAACGGTATGGATATGGGCATTGTAAACGCTGGTCAGTTGGAAATTTACGATAATGTTCCAGAAGATCTGCGTGATGCTGTTGAAGATGTCGTACTAAACCGTCGTGATGATTCGACTGAAAGATTGCTGGATATGGCGACCGAATACCTAGAGCGTGCTGTTGGTAAGGTTGAAGATAAATCTGCATTAGAGTGGCGTACTTGGCCTGTAGAGAAGCGTTTGGAGCACTCTTTGGTAAAAGGTATCACCGACTTTATTGTTGAAGATACCGAAGAAGCTCGTGTTAATGCCTCTCGTCCTATTGAAGTGATTGAAGGTCCTCTAATGGACGGAATGAACGTTGTTGGTGACCTGTTTGGTGAAGGTAAGATGTTCTTACCACAGGTTGTAAAGTCTGCGCGTGTGATGAAACAGGCGGTTGCCCATTTAGAACCATTCATTAATGCATCCAAAGAAGTGGGCGCAACTAACGGTAAGATTTTGTTAGCGACCGTTAAAGGTGACGTTCACGATATCGGTAAAAATATCGTTGGTGTTGTCTTGCAATGTAATAACTACGAAATTATCGACTTAGGTGTGATGGTTTCTTGCGAGAAGATTCTCAAGGTAGCGAAAGAAGAGAATGTCGACATTATTGGCCTGTCTGGGCTGATTACACCGTCTCTTGATGAAATGGTACATGTTGCTAAAGAAATGGAGAGACAGGGTTTCAAGCTGCCTCTTCTGATTGGCGGCGCAACCACATCTAAAGCTCACACAGCAGTTAAGATTGAGCAGAATTATTCAGAACCTGTTGTATACGTAAATAATGCCTCGCGTGCAGTGGGTGTTTGTACTTCACTACTTTCTGATGAATTGAAACCCGCTTTCGTTGAGAAGCTGGATATCGATTACGATCGCGTTCGAGATCAGCACAATCGTAAGAAACCTCGTACCAAGCCTGTCACGCTTGAAAGAGCTCGTGCCAATAAAGTTGCTATCGATTGGGATGCGTATACGCCACCTGCACCCGCTAAGCCGGGAGTTCACATCTTCAATGATTTTGATGTGGCGACTTTGCGTCAGTACATCGATTGGACTCCATTCTTTATGACATGGTCATTGGTTGGTAAATACCCTGCAATCCTTGATCATGAAGAAGTGGGTGAAGAGGCAAAACGTTTATTCAAAGATGCTAATGATTTACTGGATCGCGTAGAGAAAGAGAAGCTGCTTGAAGCGCGTGGTATGTGTGCCATGTTCCCAGCGAACAGTGTTGGTGATGATATTGAGGTGTATACCGATGAATCTCGTACCGAAGTTCTAAAAGTTCTACACAATCTTCGTCAACAAACAGAGAAACCAAAAGGCTTTAACTACTGTTTGTCTGATTACATTGCGCCAAAAGAAAGCGGTAAAGCGGATTGGATTGGTGGCTTTGCGGTTACGGGTGGTATTGGTGAGCGAGAGCTGGCTGATGAATACAAAGCGAAAGGCGATGACTACAACGCGATTATGATTCAGGCGGTTGCTGACCGATTGGCTGAGGCGTTCGCGGAATATCTGCATAAAGAAGTGAGAAAGGATATTTGGGGTTACTCGCCAGATGAGAATTTGTCTAACGACGATTTGATTCGAGAGAAATACCAAGGTATTCGTCCAGCTC
The DNA here is from genome assembly GCF_023161685.1 of Vibrio sp. 1CM8B. NCBI lineage: Bacteria > Pseudomonadati > Pseudomonadota > Gammaproteobacteria > Vibrionales > Vibrionaceae > Vibrio > Vibrio sp. 1CM8B. The sequence continues at coordinate 3,437 of NZ_JALNTU010000026.1, read as the reverse complement.
CAGGTTACCCTGCTTGCCCAGAGCATACAGAGAAAGGTACGTTGTGGGAGCTGATGGACGTTGAAAAGGCAATCGATATGTCATTAACGACAAGCTACGCGATGTGGCCTGGTGCCTCAGTGTCTGGTATGTATTTCTCACACCCTGATGCTAGATACTTTGCTATTGCACAGATTCAACAGGATCAAGTGGATAGCTATGCTGACCGCAAAGGTTGGGACATGTTAGAAGCCGAGAAGTGGTTAGGTCCAAACATTAACTAGTTTGAATCTACGACGAGCTTTGATTCGTATAGTAAAAAAGAGAAAGGGTTGCTTAATAGCAACCCTTTTTGTATCTGAGATTTAGTTATTTATCTGTTGGTGATAAACGCATTTTTACTCAAACAATTCTTGGTGCAGTTTTTGAATCGCCAACTTAGAAACAGATTCATCTAGCAAGAAACACAGGTTGTGTGGGCTTGCTCCGTAACAAATCATGCGTAGGTTGAAATCTTCAAGAGTGCCGAATACCTGCTTCGCATAGCCTTTGCTTTCACTCATGTTGTTACCAATAAGTGCAACAAGGCATAGGTCGTGTTCAATATCGACAGAACACAGCTCTTCAAGCTCAAGGCGAGCGGCTTCAGGTAACTCAGGAGCACCACCTGATGTGTCTGTTTGATCCAGAGTAAGTGACACACTGATCTCTGAGGTAGTGATAAGATCGACAGAGATCTTATGTTTAGCAAGGATCTCGAACACTTTTGCTAAGAAGCCATAGGCGTGGAACATGTTAGCACTGCGTAGCGTAACCATGGTTTGGTTGCAGCGTAGGGCAAGCGCTCTAAATAGAGGGGAGCTCTCAACTTGTTGGCGAATCCAAGTACCACCTAACTCTGGCGCTTTAGAAGAGCCGACAAATACCGGTATTTGGTGGCGTAGTGCAGGTACTAGCGTTGATGGGTGCAAGATCTTCGCACCAAAGTTTGCCATTTCCGATGCTTCACTAAAGCTGATCTCTGGGATAGGAGAAGCTTTAGGTGCAATACGAGGGTCAGTGGTGTAAATACCCGGAACATCCGTCCAGATTTCTAGACCAATCGCCTGTACAGATTCGGCAATCAATGCTGCTGAGTAATCACTGCCACCGCGGCCTAAAGTCGTGGTGTTACCTTCGCTATCAGCGCCGATAAAACCTTGTGTAACGACAACTTGTTGTTGGCAAAGTGGAATAAGTTTCTGTTGAGCTAGAGCGGCAATATCTTCGAGTTGAGGTTCGGCTTTACCAAAATCATCATTAGTGCGCATCACATCTCTGATATCAAAGCGAACAGCAGGAGTGCCTCGTTCACGGATGATCTGAGCCAAGATGTGTGTCGACATCAACTCGCCGCATGCGACAAGGTGATCAGTCAGTTTAGTGCTTGTTTGGAATGATGCAGCCTCTGCAGCGCTCGCAATGTCATCAAGAATGCTGTGAACTTCTTTTTCGATGCTGATTGGGTCTGCGAGTTGATCAAGAATTGCGTTATGAATATCCTCTAATTGCGCCATTAGTTCCTGACGACGAGCTTTGTCTTGAACACCATTTGCTAGTTCAACCAGCAAGTTAGTGACACCAGAGCATGCACTACTCACTACCAGTTTCGTGTTTGAGTTGTTTTCAATAATGGCAGCACAACGGCTCATTGCTTCAAAGTTGGCAACACTTGTTCCACCAAACTTAGCGACATTAAAAGAACCAGCTACATTAGATGCACTCACGATATATCTCCCACGACTTCCTAAAATAAAATTACGGTTGGGTAATCCAACGTCCGATGTTTTTCGAAGAGAGTTTTAGAGCAAAAAGAGAGGAATTATTAGAATAGTAACCTCAGAAGCTCTTCACCATATAGAAATGGCGACAGTTGACGGGATTCAGCCCGCTCAACCGATAATAAAGGTCCTGCATACTTTTATTATCTCGGCACTGCTCCCCATAAATGTTTTGTATTGGAAATGCGGTTCCACAAAACATCTGCCTGGGCAGTGCTCCTCTTCTGCTAGATAGCCGTTTCATTGAACGTTTTTGTGGTAACAATGTCAATCCGTAACTTGAGATAATTGAAAAATAATTTTAACAATTATGTGACAGTGGTTTGACCTCAATACTTATGGCTAATTGCTGAGGTAATCAATTTGCTTTAGGGTGGATTGTTCACAACATTAACGTAAGGGATGTACATGTCTAATTTAACACTCACTACTGCTATCGATAGCTTTTATCCACCACACCGAACGTTAATGGGGCCTGGTCCTTCTGATATCTCACCTCAAGTGCTACAGGCTTTGAGCCGTCCAACCATAGGCCACCTAGATCCACTGTTTATTGCGATGATGGATGAGCTTAAACAACTTCTTAAATACGCTTTTCAGACTGAAAACGAATTTACGATTGCCGTTTCTGCACCGGGCAGTGCAGGTATGGAGACCTGTTTTGTTAACTTGATTGAGCCTGGTGAAAAGGTGATTGTTTGTCGTAACGGTGTCTTCGGTGAGCGTATGCGAGAAAACGTGGTGCGTTGTGGTGGCGAAGCCATCCTTGTTGATGACGAATGGGGTAAGCCCGTTTCAGTTGAAAAGGTAGAACAAGCATTGGCAGAAAACCCCGATGCCGTTGCTGTTGCATTTGTGCATGCAGAGACATCAACCGGAGCGCTATCGGATGCTCAAGCTATCTCTGCTATCGCTCGTCAGTTTGATGCGTTAACGATTGTTGATGCGGTGACATCATTAGGTGGTGTGCCATTGCTGGTTGATGAGTGGCAGCTTGATGCGGTTTATTCTGGCAGCCAAAAGTGTCTGTCTTGTGTGCCAGGGCTATCTCCGGTGACTTTCTCTCAGCGTGCAGTTGATAAAATGAAAGCCCGCCAAGCGCCAGTACAAAGCTGGTTCTTGGATCAAAGTTTAGTACTAGGTTATTGGAGTGGAGAAGGTAAGCGTAGCTACCACCATACTGCCCCCGTGAATAGCCTTTATGCTCTGCATGAGTCGCTTGTTTTGTTGAAAAATGAAGGCCTAGATAATGCGTGGTCTCGTCATCATGCGATGCACCAAGAGCTTAAAGAAGGTGTAGAAGCTCTAGGGTTAAAATTTGTGGTTGATGAAGAGAGCCGCTTGCCGCAGCTTAACGCACTTTATTTCCCAGAAGGAATTGATGAGGCTAAGATCAGAACGCAGCTTTTAGAAGAATATAATCTTGAAATCGGTGCAGGGCTTGGCTCTTTGGCTGGTAAGGCATGGCGTATCGGCCTAATGGGCTACGGCGCTCGTAAAGAGAATGTCGCGTTGTGTCTAAAAGCGCTAAAAGATGTTTTGAAATAGCGTCAATAAACTGAATGTCTCGTCCTAAAATACGTTGACAGTATTTCTACTAAGCCAACAGCGTCAGCTGTTGGCTTTTTTCATGCACCT
>NZ_JALNTU010000025.1:0-11392 GCF_023161685.1 Vibrio sp. 1CM8B | reverse complement strand
TGGTCGAAAGCACCGGTCTTGAAAACCGGCAACCGTTAATAGCGGTTCTAGGGTTCAAATCCCTATCCCTCCACCACCATTAGAAAGCCCGCTGAGAAATCAGCGGGCTTTTTTCTTATCTGCGATATACATAGATAAAAAAGGGAAGAGCACTGACGTGCTCTTCCCTTTTTTGTGTTTAAAACAATGATGACTAGTCCGCTAAATATTTCCCTTCTGCGACTTGCCAGAACGCTCGAATTAGAGGGTTATCTAGCTGCGCTCGCTTACAACATACGCCTAATTCAAATGGTTTGATGGGCTCTATCTTTAAGCGGTCAACTTTATCTCTTACTGGACTGTTGTTTATGACCACATCGGGTGCGATACCAATCCCACATCCTAGAGCTACCATACTTACAATTGCCTCATGACCTGATACTTGAGCATAAATATTAGGTTTAATCTTCATCTTCTTAAACCATGCATTAGCGCGTTCACGAGCGGTACCTGCTTCAGGGATGATAAAAGGCACTTCGTTCCAGTTTGGTTTATCAGATTGCAGTTGCTGGCTAAAGCTACTCACACCAGATGGAATGATGACTGACAGTGGAATATCGCTGATGGTTTCGAATTCTAACCTTGAAGGAAGGATGTCTGGCTTTGCTGAGATAGCGATATCCGCTTCATCGTTTAAGATCTTGTCGATGGATTGAGCTGGATCACCAGTAGAGAGCTTAAATTCAATATACGGATGAATAGCCCTAAATTCGGTTATGAGTTCAGGTAGGTGACTGTAGCTAGCCGTTACTGAACAAAATATACGTATCTCACCTTTAAGCTCTTGCTCTCCGCCCTTCAGGTGAAGGTTATATTGCTGCCACTCTCCCACGATGCTTAATGCTACAGGCAATAGGTGTTTTCCTGCAGGGGTCAGATCAACACTGCGGTTGTCTCTGATTAGCAGTTCTTGTCCTGTTTCCTCTTCAAGCTTTTGTATCTGGCGGCTCAGCGCTGAAGGACTGACGTGCATAGCAGCAGCGGTTTTGCTGAAACTCTTGCTGTCGCATAAATGTATAAATAATTGTAGAGATTTTATGTTCATGTTCTGCGATCGTTTCCATGTTGCATTTATTGCAATAACTAATTGTGAATATATCACTTTCAGCAACGGAGTGTCTGTTTTAGTATGAAGTCATTCGATAGAGAGATATCGACCTTACGGACTTATTTTTAAAGGAGTGCCCTAGAATGGCTAACTATTTCAATACATTAAACCTTCGTGAACAACTAGACCAATTAGGTCGTTGCCGCTTTATGGATCGTGAAGAATTCGCGACAGAAGCTGAATACCTTGAAGGTAAGAAAATCGTAATTGTTGGTTGTGGTGCTCAAGGCCTAAACCAAGGTCTAAATATGCGTGATTCTGGTCTAGACGTATCTTACGCTCTACGCCAAGCGGCAATTGATGAAAAGCGTCAATCATTCAAAAATGCTGATGAAAACGGCTTTGTTGTGGGCAGCTACGAAACGCTAATCCCTCAAGCAGACCTAGTAATCAACCTTACTCCTGATAAGCAACACACAAACGTTGTTGAAACAGTAATGCCTCTAATGAAGCAAGGCGCTGCTCTTGGTTACTCTCACGGCTTTAACGTTGTTGAAGAAGGCATGCAATTACGTGCTGACCTTACTGTAGTAATGGTTGCACCTAAGTGTCCAGGTTCTGAAGTTCGCGAAGAGTACAAGCGTGGCTTCGGTGTACCAACACTTATCGCTGTTCACCCAGAAAACGACCCTAAAGGTGAAGGTTGGGATATCGCTAAAGCTTGGGCTGCGGGAACTGGTGGTCACCGTGCTGGTTGCCTAGAGTCTTCTTTCGTAGCGGAAGTTAAATCTGACCTTATGGGTGAGCAAACAATCCTTTGTGGCATGCTACAAGCGGGTTCTATCGTATCTTACGAGAAGATGATTGCTGACGGTATCGAACCTGGCTACGCAGGTAAGCTTCTACAATACGGTTGGGAAACGATCACTGAAGCACTTAAGTTTGGTGGCGTAACTCACATGATGGATCGCCTATCTAACCCAGCTAAAGTTAAAGCGTTTGAGCTTTCTGAAGAACTTAAAGACCTAATGCGTCCGCTTTACAACAAGCACATGGATGACATCATCTCTGGTCACTTCTCTAGCACAATGATGGCTGACTGGGCGAACGATGACGTGAACCTACTAGGCTGGCGTGAAGAGACAGGCGAAACGGCATTCGAAAACTACCCAGCTTCTGACGTAGAAATCTCAGAGCAAGAGTACTTCGACAACGGTATCCTAATGGTTGCTATGGTTCGTGCAGGTGTTGAGCTAGCATTCGAAGCTATGACGGCATCAGGCATCATCGACGAGTCTGCTTACTACGAATCTCTACATGAGCTTCCACTAATTGCAAACACAGTTGCTCGTAAGCGTCTTTACGAAATGAACGTAGTAATCTCTGATACTGCTGAGTACGGTAACTACCTATTCGCTAACGTAGCAACACCGCTACTACGTGAGAAGTTCATGCCTTCAGTAGCAACAGACGTAATCGGTCGTGGTCTAGGTGAAACATCTAACCAAGTTGATAACGCTAAGCTAATTGAAGTAAACGAAGCTATCCGTAACCACCCTGTAGAGTACATTGGTGAAGAGCTACGTAGCTACATGAGCGACATGAAGCGTATCGCTGTAGGCGGTTAATTAGTCGCTTAGATACTGATAAATTTGCAGAAAAAGCGAAGCTGTATCACTAACTCCTTACAGGTTGGAGTTATAAATAAGCAACACAACATCTAATAGAAGGCTTGGTCGCCGTTGACCAAGCCTTTTTGCTTTTAGTAACAAAGCCTTATAAATCAATTAAATGAATATTGCTTGATAGGTCTTCGTCGATTTTCAGTTCTTGATTGATCTTCAGAAATACAAAAGGGTTGGTGCTTTCACACCAACCCTTTCAGTTTTCTTGCTTTACGCTTACTTATCGGCAATCTTTGCTTCTAAGTCCGCTAGCTTTTGTTCCATTTCAGTTAGCTTTTGACGAGTGCGAAGCAGTACTTGTGTTTGAACATCAAACTCTTCACGGCTCACAACGTCTAGCTTGTTTAGTTGGCCTTGGATAACCTGGCGAACTTTTTGATCTACGTCTGAACCAAGCTCTTTTACTGGTTGAGGCATAGAATCGTGGATCTGCTTAGCAATCTGCTCTAGTTTTTTTGGATCAAACATATCAATTAAAACTCCTGAATATTTACCACTATTCTATTTAATCACACTTGAGATGTCGCCTATGGCGTATAAAAAAAGGCCACCGAAGTAGCCTTTTTATTGTTAATACGACTTAGCGATTACTTATTATCAGCTAATTCTCTGTGTGCTGCTTTTGCTTCATCGACGCGGGCTAGCTTTTCTAGATCTTTGTCTTCAACAAATACAGGAAGAGGTTTGTGTTTTTCAGCCAAGTAGCTGTAAATCACTGGCAGTACAAATAGCGTGAAGATCGTACCAATCGCTAGACCAGCAACGATTACGATACCAATACTAAAGCGCTGAGCTGCACCCGCACCACTTGCGTACATCAGTGGAATTAGACCCGCGATCATCGCAGCTGTAGTCATCAGGATTGGACGAAGACGAACCTTCGCAGCTTCCATTACCGCTTCGATACGAGTTTTGTGATGATGCAGCTGTTCTTCTTTTGCAACTTCACAGATCAAGATACCATGCTTGGTAATCAGGCCGACCAAGGTGATCAAACCCACTTGCGAGTAGATGTTCATCGTTGCCGCACCCCAAGCCAGAGCGATTAGGGCACCACAGATCGCCAGTGGTACAGATACCATGATAACCAGTGGATCTTTCAGAGATTCGAACTGAATCGCCAGTACCAAGAAGATGATAGCCAGTGCGAGACCAAAGGTCGCGTAAAGTGCGCTACCTTCAGTTACGTATTGGCGTGCTTCACCCATGTAATCGTGGTTGTAGCCACTAGGAAGCTTATTCGCCGCCGTGTCTTCAAACCATGCAATTGCATCACCCATTGCAGCGCCCGGAGCAGGTACCGCACCAATCGTAGCTGAGTTCAATTGGTTGAAGTGAGGAAGAGAACGAGGCTCTGCCACAACATCAATCGTAATCAAACTACCTAGTGGTACAGCATTGCCGTCCGCAGCACGTACGTAGTAGTTATTCATCGATTCAGGGTTTAGACGGAATTTACGTTCAACCTGAGGGATAACCTCGTAAGAACGACCATTCAAGTCGATACGGTTTACGTAGCCATCTGACATCATGGTACCTAGCGTGATACCGATATCTTGCATGGTCACGCCGTATGCGCCCGCTTTATCCTTGTCGATGTGTACTTTCATCGTTGCTGAGTCGTAGTTCAGATCGAGATCCGAGTATACGAACAGTGGGTTTGTCGCTACATCAGTCAAAATGTCAGTGGTGATCTGGAACAAGCTCTCAAAACTGTTTGGTGTTGTAATAACAAACTGAATTGGAAGACCTGAACCTGCACCTGGTAGTTCTGGCATTTGGAAGGCAGTTACTGCCATTCCTGGAACATCTTTAACAAGCTCACCTACACGGTTTGCTACTTCTGATTGACTCGTCTCACGTTCACTCCAAGGCACCATAGATGCGATACCAAACGCTTGGTTTGCATTAGGCACACCTGTAAATACCTGCGCGTAAGCGACTTCTGGCTGATCAGACAGAATCTTGTTTACGTCGTTCATGGTATTTTGCATGAAGTCTAAGTTTGCATTCGACGGTGCAGTACCCATCAGCATGATTACACCTTTATCTTCTGAAGGTGCTAATTCACTAGGGATGAACTTAAACAGCATCGGCAAGCTTGCAAATACGATGATCGCAAAACCAATGAACACTGGACGGTGATTCATAACCGCGCCAAGCATACGCTCGTAACGGTTAGTCATGCCATCCAAAACGCTATGAACTTTCTGCTCAAATTTGCTCGGCTCAGCGTGAGCTTTAAGCATTTTTGAACACATCATTGGCGATAGCGTTAGTGCCACGATACCCGATACAAATACAGAACCGGCTAGGGTTAATGCGAACTCTTTAAACAGCGAGCCCGTGATACCACCCATCATCGCGATTGGAGCGTATACCGCACCTAGCGTTAGTGTCATTGCGATAACAGGAACCGCAATCTCACGAGTACCGATGATCGCAGCGCGGAAAGGAGACTCCCCGAGCTTGATATGCCTGTCGACGTTCTCAAGTACCACGATCGCATCATCTACCACCAGACCGATGGCGAGTACCATTGCCAGTAGCGTCATCAGGTTCCAAGAGAAGCCCATTGCCTGCATTACCATTGCCACACCAATCAAAGACAGTGGGATAGTAACGATAGGGATCAGTACCGCTCGGAATGAACCTAGGAACAAGGTAATTACGATCAATACGATTAATGCCGCCTCAAGAATGGTCTTGATAACCTCTTGAATTGACTCGTTAATCGCAATGGTTGAATCGTACATTACGTTCATCGAGATGTTGCTTGGTAGGTTCTTCTCTAGTTGAGGAAGAAGCTCAAGTACATCTGCAGCGATGTTAATTGGGTTCGCACTTGGTGCCGCATTAATTGCTGCAACAACCGCTTCCTGACCGTTCGCACTTGCACGGTAAACGTCGTGGCTTTTCTCTAGAGAAACCTTAGCGATGTCAGACAGACGAATAATCTCACCTTCACCACTTCTAACGACTAAGTTCTCTAACTCTTCAGTGTTCGATACTTGCGTGTCGGCACTGCCGTTATAAAGAACAAATTCACCCGTTGCTTGACCCGTAGCTGATTGGTAGTTGTTCGCATCCAATACCGCCATAACGTCAGTTGCAGTTAGGTTTACTGCCGCCATTTTTGATGGATCTAGCCACACGCGCAGTGCGTATTTCATACCACCATATAGGTCAACTTTAGATACACCATTTACCGTGAATAGTTGCGGGTTGATTACACGCTCTAGATAGTCGGTAATTTGGCTCGACACCAACTCATCACTGGTAAAACCAATGTAGAGTACTGCTGTCGTTGAACCGGTAGACATGGTTACGGTTGGATCTTCGGCTTCTTTAGGAAGCTGAGAACGTACCGAGTTAGTCTTGGCCAGTATGTCAGACAGCGCCGCATTCGGGTCGGTGTTCAACTTCATGTTCACGGTAATAGTCGAACTACCGAGCACAGAAGAAGAAGTCATATAGTCGATGTTATCCGCTTGAGCCACAGCCTGTTCGAGGGGCTGGGTGATAAAGCCTTGGATAAGATCGGCACTTGCACCGTAGTAACTCGTGGTTACGGTTACGACGGTATTCGTCATTTCAGGGTATTCACGCACCTGCATTTTGAAGATTGCTTGTAAGCCAAGCAGCGCAATCAAAAAGCTGATGGATACCGCTAGAACTGGACGTTTAATAAAAACATCAGTAAAGCGCATTGTGCCTCCAGTTACAGCTTAGGTGTTTCAGATGGTGGAGTGATTGCATCACTTTCAACAACCTTAACTTTGGCACCGTTACTTAGACGTACTTGGCCAGAAGTTACAACCGTATCGCCGGCTTTAACGCCTTCAAGGATGTGTGCAATATCAGCTGTACGCTCACCTACTTTTACAACATGTTGAGCAACACGTTGAACGCCGTCTTCTTCAGTCAGGATGTAAACATTGTCACCGTACAGAGTGAAAGTAATCGCTGTTTGAGGCAGAGTTACTTGGTTCTCTAGTTTAGGCAGAATGATGTTAGCGCGAGCGAACATACCGCTACGAAGCTTGCCATCATTATTTGGAATGTCTGCTTGAACTTGGATAAGACCACTTTGGATGCTTACTGCGGGTTCAATTGCACTGATAGAGCCTTCAAACGGTGTCTCTGGGTAAGCATCAACAAAGATGTCGATAGCCTGGCCAACATTGATACGAGAGATATCTGTTTGAGAAACTGTGAAGCGCAGACGCATGACACTGGTATCTTCTAAACGAACGATATCGGTACCCGATTGTAGGTATTGGCCTAGATAAACGTTACGAATACCAACAGTCCCGTCGAATGGTGCGCGAATTTCACGACGCTCGATCGATGCCTTTAGGCTTTCAATGTCAGCAGATAGAGAGAAGTAGTTCGCTTCTGCTTCATCGTACGCTTCTTTAGAGATAGAACCTTTCTTGAATAGACCTTGGTAACGTTTGTATTTTGCTTTCGCAGCAGGCAAACGAGCTTCAGAACTCTTTAGGTTTGCTTTCTCTACGTCAGAATCAAGACGTACCAGTTGCTGACCATTCTTAACATCAGTACCTGACTCGAAAGAGATCTGGTCAATAACACCGCTGGTTTCGTTCGCTAGTGTCACACCTTGGTTAGGTTCGATGAAGCCGATAGCTTCAATCACTGGAACCCAGTCGATCGGCTGAACTTCAGTTACCGTTACTGGAAACTCTGGTTCAGGGCGGTTGGCCATATACTCAGCAATTTTTTGTTGTTTGAACATGTTAAACCCAATAACGCTGCCGAAAAGTAGTACAGCGATGAGTAACATGAAGAAAGTCCACTTTTTCATTATGGTCAAAACTCCGATCTAGTGTTTAATTATTGCGTCCCAACTAGCTTCGATTGCAGATTCTAGTTCTGCTTCATCAAGTTGGTAAAATCCTAAAGAATGCTTGCGTGCTAGAGAAACACTAGCCGCCAAGCTCAATCCACCTAATACTTCATTGTTAAGTGGTTTAAACAATCCTTGTTCTTTCCCCTCATTAAATAGCAGCTCAACTTGGGCAAACATTTTACGTTCTAGTTCCCTGAAGTTTAGGCTATTTGTGATGGGTAGAGAGTCATACTGAACCCGATTTTTTATTGCGGCTAAATTCGTTCCTGCTAAGTTCCATATGTTCAACCACATAGTACGGTAGCGTTGTTTAATTGGATCCGAATCATTAACCCCTTCTTGAACAGCATCAGCTACTCTTTGAGTCACGAGCATTCGAACATCTTCTATCAAATGCTCTTTATCATCGAAGTAGCGATAGATAGTGCCTGCAGCCACTCCCGCTTCTTTGGCTAATTTTTGCATTGAAAGGCCTTGGAAACCGACCTCTGCAATTAGCTTTTCAGCTGCAGAAAGTATTTGCTGGCGTTTATCCCGAGGTGCATGAGTTGTCATATTTCAACCACCAATGAATGAACGTTCATTCATTATAGCCTAATAACCATACACATGTGCAACAAAGTTTTACATATTCAGCGTAAAAATCTTGTATAAGAGAACGTAGCATTCGTGCTGTTGCAGCATTATTATAGGCGCGCAATTGAATTCGCCCCTCTAGACCAAACTGAGAATCAAATGAAACTGAACCCAAGACAAGATGAAGCCGTGAAATATGTTTCGGGCCCCTGCTTAGTATTAGCGGGCGCTGGATCCGGTAAAACACGTGTTATCACCAATAAAATTGCTTATCTGGTTCAGGAATGTGGCTATAAGGCGCGTAATATTGCGGCGGTGACCTTTACTAATAAAGCGGCACGCGAGATGAAAGAGCGTGTTGGGCAAACTCTGGGTAAGGGCGAATCGAAAGGGCTGATTGTTTCGACCTTTCATACCATGGGTTTAACCATCATTCGTCGTGAATACAAAGCGCTGGGTTTGAAAGCGGGTTTCTCTCTGTTTGATGACCAAGACCAACTAGCTTTGTTAAAAGAGCTAACAGAGAGGCAGATCGATGGTGATAAGGATTTGCTACGCGCTTTAATGAGCACCATTTCGAATTGGAAAAATGACATGCTGACGCCAGATCAGGCGAAAGCACGTGCTCAAGGCGAACAAGAGCAGTTGTTTGCATTCTGTTTTGAGATGTACCAGAAACAGATGAAGGCATACAACGCGCTTGATTTTGATGATCTGATCGCGATGCCTGTATTGTTACTGAAAACCAATCAAGAGGTACGTGAGCGCTGGCAGTCGCGTATCCGCTATTTGTTGGTCGATGAATACCAAGATACCAACACCAGCCAATATGAGTTGGTTCGCTTACTGGTGGGAGAGCGTGGTCGCTTGACGGTAGTCGGTGACGATGACCAATCTATCTATTCATGGCGTGGTGCAAAACCGCAAAACTTGGTGTTGCTGGGTGAGGACTATCCAAATCTTCGCTTGATAAAACTCGAGCAAAACTATCGCTCAACTAGCCGAATATTACGTGCGGCGAACATCTTGATTGCTAATAACCCACACGTTTATGAAAAGTCACTGTTCTCAGAGATCCCAGACGGTGAAAAGCTCAAGGTACTGAATGCTAAGAATGAAGAGCATGAAGCTGAGCGTATTACCGGCGAGATCATCGCCCACAAGTTTTTGAACCGTACTGAATATAAAGATTACGCAGTGCTTTACCGTGGTAATCACCAATCTCGCTTGATTGAAAAAGCGCTGATGCAGAACCGTGTGCCTTACAAGATCTCTGGCGGTACCTCTTTCTTCGCGAGAGCCGAGATTAAGGACATCATGGCTTACCTGCGTGTGTTAGTGAACCCTGATGATGACAACGCTTTCCTACGTATTGTAAATACACCGCGTCGTGAGATCGGTCCGGTGACGCTTGAGAAATTAGGCAGTTACGCCAATATGCGTGGTAAGAGCTTGTTTGAAGCCAGTTTTGAGATGGGCTTAGAGCAGACGCTGACGGGTCGTGGTTTAGAGAACCTGCGCCGTTTTGGTGACTGGATTGTTCGTATCTCAGACAATGCAGAGCGTGGTAATACGGTTGAAGCCGTTCGTTCTTTGGTTCGTGACATCAACTACGAAGATTGGTTGTACGAAACCTCAGCGAGCCCGAAAGCCGCTGAAATGCGAATGAAGAACGTCTCTGATCTCTATAGCTGGATTGTGGCCGATCTTGAGGGTGACAACTACGATAAAGAAGAGAAAACCCTGCGCGAGGTGGTTCAACGTTTAACGCTGCGCGACATGATGGAGCGTGGTGAGGATGATGACGATGCAGACCAAGTTCAATTAATGACACTGCATGCATCGAAAGGTCTAGAGTTCCCGTATGTATTCCTGATGGGTGCAGAAGAGGGCATCTTGCCGCATCAAACCAGTGTTGATGAAGGCAACGTAGAAGAAGAACGTCGTCTTATGTATGTGGGGATTACTCGAGCGCAGAAAGAGCTGACCTTTACTAAGTGTCGTGAACGTCGTCAATATGGTGAATTAATCAAGCCAACACAAAGCCGCTTCCTTGATGAGCTGCCGCACGATGATGTGGAATGGGAAAGCGTTAAGAAGCCTCAATCCGCTGAAGAAAGAATGGAGAAAGGGCAGGCGCACATTGCGAATATTCGAGCGATGTTCAACAAAAAGTAATGCTCTGCATTTATAGCATTATATAGAAGCCAATAAAAAAGGTGACCAAGAGGTCACCTTTTTTGAATCTGGCATTTTTAATTACAGACCGGCAATCATGTGCTCGATAGCATCTTTGATTTCGTCGTCTGAACAGTCCATACATGAACCTTTCGCTGGCATCGCATTGAAACCGTTGATTGCGTGGTCAGCTAGGATGTCGCGACCTTGAGCAATACGAGGACCCCAGTCACCAGCATCACCTGTTTTAGGTGCGCCACTTACGCCAGATGCGTGACAAGCGATACAAAAGGTACCGTAAACTGCTGCGCCATCACGAGGGCCTGTTGGTTCTGCGGCTACTGGCTCGCTGCCGACTAGGTAAACTTGGCCAACTGGTTTGATGCGTTCAGCAATTGCATCGTGCTCCGCTTCGCTTAGGCCTGCAGCCATTGCGCCAGTTGAAAAGGTTAAAACTGCGATGACAACGCTTAAAATTCGACGAGACATATCCATTAAACTCACTTTACATTCCCAAGGTAAGTACATGCTTACCAATTTATAGTGTTGGAAGGGTGTTTTGGCTTTAACCAGCAAAGAGCAACTGTTAAACCAATGTAAATAATGGGTGATTATATCCCGATAAGTTGTTGCAATAAACAACAACTTATAAGCTGTGGCGGGTTGTAGTACTCAAATAAGGGGTTTATCACATATTAACTGTCGAAAAAGAGACCAAACAGAAAAAAAAGTTAAAAAAGTACTAGACGGCATTGGGTGATATACGTATTATTCCACTCCGCCGACAGGGCATGCGCCTGTAGCTCAGCTGGATAGAGCGTTGGCCTCCGGAGCCAAAGGCCGAAGGTTCGAATCCTTTCAGGCGCGCCATCCGGTCTCTTACTTCGGTAAGTGAGAAATTGGCAAAAAGAAATAATGGTGGCTATAGCTCAGTTGGTAGAGCCCTGGATTGTGATTCCGGTGGTCGCGAGTTCGAATCTCGTTAGCCACCCC
>NZ_JALNTU010000024.1:0-14395 GCF_023161685.1 Vibrio sp. 1CM8B | reverse complement strand
GCAATGGACGAAGGTCTACGTTTCGCAATCCGCGAAGGTGGCCGTACAGTTGGTGCTGGTGTTGTAGCTAAAATCTTCGCTTAATAGCATTTAGATTTTTGCACACTCTTCATTAGAAGAGCACGCATCTGAAAAGGGGAGCTTCGGCTTCCCTTTTGTTTTCTCGAAAGAAATATTACCTTCCATCTATCTTCTTCCCTCTCGATACAAAACCAACTTCCAATAAATTCCGATTATTTTTCCAACACTACTTGCATACTAAAGTGTGATCTGTATAATGCATCGCACTGGCTAACGCTGGTTGTGAACCAATGAGCACTGAGGAGTAGGTCTTACCTAGTAATGTATACTCAGCTTATGTTCGCGGTTAATAAAAATAGTAAACTTCTTGTTTGCTTCAAAAGTTAACTGACAATGCGTCCTAATTTTGGATGCTACGGTTTCACATAAATCAATCGGCATTCTCTCGTTTTATCGGGTTTGAGTGGCGATATTGTTTGTGTAATTTTTAATAATTGGAGCTCTGTCTCATGCAGAACCAACGTATTCGTATCCGCCTTAAAGCGTTTGATTACAAGCTAATCGATGCTTCAACTGCGGAAATCGTTGAAACAGCAAAACGTACTGGCGCACAGGTTCGTGGTCCTATTCCACTACCTACTCGTAAAGAGCGTTTCACTGTTCTTACCTCTCCACACGTCAACAAAGATGCACGTGACCAGTACGAAATTCGTACTCACAAGCGTTTGATCGACATCGTTGAGCCAACAGATAAAACTGTTGATGCTCTAATGCGTCTTGATCTTGCAGCTGGCGTTGATGTTCAAATCAGCCTAGGTTAAGGGAGATAAGAATAATGATTGGTCTAGTCGGACGTAAAGTGGGTATGACCCGCGTATTTACTGAAGAAGGCGTTTCTATCCCAGTAACTGTTGTTGAGGTTGAAGCGAACCGTATTTCTCAAGTTAAAACTCTTGAGACTGATGGCTACGCAGCAATCCAAGTAACTACTGGTGCTAAGAAAGCTAACCGTGTAACTAAACCTGAAGCTGGTCACTTCGCGAAAGCGGGTGTAGAAGCAGGTCGCGGTCTTTGGGAATTCCGTTTAGAAAACGGCGAAGAGTTTGAAGTTGGCGCTGAGCTAAACGTAGAACTTTTCAACGAAATTAAAAAAGTAGACGTTACTGGTACATCTAAAGGTAAAGGCTTCCAAGGCGCTATCAAGCGTTGGAACTTCTCTACTCAAGATATGACTCACGGTAACTCTTTGTCTCACCGCGCACCGGGTTCAATTGGCCAATGTCAAACTCCAGGCCGCGTGTTTAAAGGCAAGAAAATGGCAGGTCACATGGGTGCTGAGCGTGTAACGACTCAAAACCTAGAGATCGTACGTGTTGACGCTGAGCGCAATCTACTCCTTATTAAAGGTGCAGTACCGGGCTCAACAGGCGGAAACGTGATCGTAAAACCTGCTGTTAAAGCATAACGTCTAGGAGTAAGTAATGGAATTGATGGTTAAAGGTGCTGATGCACTAACTGTTTCCGAGACTACTTTCGGACGTGACTTCAACGAAGCTCTTGTACACCAAGTAGTTGTTGCATATGCAGCAGGTGCTCGTCAAGGTACTCGTGCTCAAAAGACTCGTTCTGAAGTATCTGGCGGTGGCGCTAAGCCATGGCGTCAAAAAGGTACTGGCCGCGCACGTGCTGGTACAATTCGTAGCCCAATCTGGCGTACAGGTGGTGTTACTTTTGCTGCGAAACCACAAGATCACAGCCAAAAAGTAAACAAAAAAATGTACCGCGGTGCTATGAAGAGCATTCTTTCTGAGCTAGTTCGTCAAGAGCGTTTAATCGTTGTTGATAACTTCTCTGTAGAAGCACCAAAAACAAAAGAACTTGTAGCTAAGCTTAAAGAGCTTGAGCTAAGCGACGTTCTGATTGTGACTGGCGAAGTAGATGAAAATCTATTCTTAGCTGCTCGTAACCTATACAAAGTAGATGCACGTGATGTTGCTGGTGTTGATCCAGTATCACTAATCGCTTTCGACAAGGTTCTAATGACTGCTGACGCAGTTAAGCAAGTTGAGGAGATGCTAGCATGATCACTGAAGAGCGTATCTTAAAAGTTCTACGTGCTCCGCACATCTCTGAAAAAGCAACTATGGCAGCTGAGAAAGCGAACACTATCGTTTTCAAAGTAGCTAAAGATGCAACTAAGAAAGAGATCAAAGCAGCTGTAGAAAAGCTATTTGAAGTTGAAGTTAAGTCTGTAAATACTCTTGTATTAAAGGGTAAGACCAAACGTCAAGGTATGCGTGAAGGCCGTCGTTCAGACGTTAAGAAAGCCTACGTTACTTTGAAAGAAGGTCAAGATCTTGACTTCGTTGGCGGCGCGGAATAACAGGAGTAGTAAAAATGGCTATTGTTAAATGTAAGCCGACTTCCCCTGGTCGTCGTCACGTCGTTAAAGTTGTTAACGCTGACCTACACAAGGGTAAGCCATACGCACCACTTCTAGAGAAAAACTCTAAGAACGGTGGTCGTAACAACAACGGTCGTATTACAGTACGTCACATCGGTGGTGGTCATAAACACCATTACCGTCTGATTGACTTCAAACGTACTAAAGATGGCATCCCAGCGAAAGTTGAGCGTCTAGAATACGATCCAAACCGTAGTGCTAACATCGCTCTAGTTCTGTACGCAGACGGTGAGCGTCGTTACATCATTGCACCTAAAGGTGTTAACGCAGGCGACCAGATTCAATCTGGCGTAGATGCTGCAATCAAAGCAGGTAACACTCTGCCGATGCGCAACATCCCAGTAGGTTCTACTGTACACTGTGTTGAACTTAAGCCTGGTAAAGGTGCTCAACTAGCTCGTTCGGCTGGTGCTTATGCTCAAATCATCGCTCGCGATGGTGCATACGTAACTATCCGTCTACGTTCTGGTGAGATGCGCAAAGTTCTTTCTGAAGGTCGTGCAACGATCGGTGAAGTTGGTAACTCTGAGCATATGCTACGTGAACTTGGTAAAGCTGGTGCTTCACGCTGGCGCGGCGTACGTCCAACCGTACGTGGTGTAGTAATGAACCCGGTGGATCACCCACATGGTGGTGGTGAAGGCCGCACATCTGGTGGTCGTCACCCAGTTTCTCCTTGGGGCGTTCCTACTAAGGGCTTCAAGACTCGTAAGAACAAGCGCACTGACAAGTACATCGTACGTCGTCGCACTAAATAATTTATAAAGAGGAATCGCCATGCCACGTTCTCTCAAGAAAGGTCCTTTTATTGACCTACACTTGCTGAAGAAGGTAGAGAAAGCGGTGGAAAGCGGAGACAAAAAGCCTATTAAGACTTGGTCCCGTCGCTCAATGATCATCCCAACAATGATTGGTTTGACCATCGCTGTCCATAATGGTCGTCAGCACGTTCCAGTTTTCGTTACCGAAGAAATGATCGGTCACAAACTGGGCGAATTTGCACCAACTCGTACTTATCGCGGTCATGCTGCAGATAAGAAAGCTAAGAAGAAATAAGGAGTAGATGATGGAAGCTTTAGCTAAACATAACTTTGCTCGTATTTCTCCACAGAAAGCTCGCTTAGTTGCAGACCAAATTCGCGGTAAGTCGGTAGACCAAGCTCTAGAAATTCTAACTTTCAGCAACAAAAAAGCTGCTGTATTAGTTAAGAAGGTTCTTGAGTCAGCTATCGCTAACGCGGAACATAACGAAGGTGCAGATATCGACGATCTAAATGTCGCTAAAATCTTCGTAGATGAGGGCCCTATCATGAAGCGTATTATGCCTCGTGCTAAAGGTCGTGCGGATCGTATCTTGAAGCGTTCAAGCCACATCACTATTGTTGTAGCAGATCGCTAAAGACTAGGAGAGTAAGCAATGGGTCAGAAAGTACATCCTAATGGTATTCGTCTTGGCATCGTTAAGCCTTGGAATGCTACATGGTTTGCTAATACCAACGAATTCGCTGACAACCTAGACGGCGACTTCAAGGTACGTCAGTTCCTTACAAAGGAACTACAAAAAGCATCATTATCTCGTATCGTTATCGAGCGTCCAGCTAAGAGCATCCGTGTGACTATTCACACTGCTCGTCCTGGCGTTGTTATCGGTAAGAAAGGTGAAGACGTAGAGAAGCTACGCGCAGCTGTAGCTAAAATCGCAGGTGTACCAGCGCAAATTAACATCGCTGAAGTACGTAAGCCTGAGCTAGATGGTCAGCTTGTAGCTGATAGCATCGCGTCTCAACTAGAGCGTCGTGTTATGTTCCGTCGTGCAATGAAGCGTGCGGTACAAAATGCTATGCGTCTAGGCGCTAAAGGCATCAAAGTACAAGTAGGCGGCCGTCTTGGCGGTGCTGAAATCGCACGTTCTGAGTGGTACCGTGAAGGCCGTGTGCCTCTACACACTCTACGTGCAGACATTGATTACGCAACTTCTTCGGCTCACACTCAATACGGTGTGATCGGCATTAAAGTTTGGATCTTCAAAGGTGAGATTCTAGGCGGTATGCCAGCTGCTAACGCAGTAGAGCCAAAAGGCGATAAGCCTAAGAAGCAGCGTAAAGGCCGTAAGTAAGGAGTCGAACGATGCTACAACCAAAACGTACTAAGTTCCGCAAGGTTATGACTGGTCGTAACCGTGGTCTAGCTAAAGGTACTGAAGTAAGCTTCGGCGAATTCGGTCTTAAAGCTGTTGGCCGTGGTCGTCTGACTGCACGTCAAATCGAAGCGGCACGTCGTGCTATGACACGTCACATTAAGCGTCAAGGTCAAATCTGGATCCGTGTATTCCCAGACAAACCGATTACTGAAAAGCCTCTTGAAGTTCGTCAAGGTAAAGGTAAAGGTTCAGTTGCGTACTGGGTTGCTCAAATCCAACCAGGCAAAGTTATGTACGAGATGAATGGCGTACCTGAAGAGTTGGCACGTGAAGCGTTCCGCCTAGCGGCACGTAAACTGCCTGTTAAAACTACTTTTGTAACTAAGCAGGTGATGTGATGAAAGCACAAGATCTACGCGAAAAGAACGTTGAAGAGCTTAACGCTGAGCTATTGAATTTGCTACGTGAACAGTTCAACTTGCGCATGCAAGCTGCAACTGGTCAACTACAGCAAACTCATACTCTAAAAGCTGTACGCCGTGACATCGCACGTGTGAAAACTGTTTTGACTGAAAAGGCAGGCGCATAATGAGCGAAACTAACCGCATCCAGCAAGGCCGTGTAGTAAGTGACAAGATGGACAAGTCTATCGTTGTTGCTATTGAGCGCACTGTAAAACACCCAATTTACGGTAAGTTCATCAAACGCACGACTAAAGTACACGCACACGACGAAGACAACACTTGTGGCCTAGGCGACAAAGTTGAAATCGCTGAGTGTCGTCCTCTGTCTAAGACTAAGTCTTGGACATTGGTTAAAGTTCTAGAAAAAGCGAAGATTTAATCTTTGTAATTCTATAACTTATAAGCGGCTCCAAATAATTTTTTGGAGCCGCTTGTTTTTTGTCTACCCAATTTAAAAAAAGGGTGGTACAATTCGCGTCCCTTTTAAAGAGGCAGCCCGACCCGAGAGGGTCTAGTTTTAATATTTAGCGGAGCACTAACAATGATCCAGATGCAAAGTACACTTGACGCAGCAGATAACTCTGGCGCGCGCAAGGTAATGTGTATTAAGGTTCTGGGTGGCTCTCACCGCCGTTATGCACATATCGGTGACGTCATCAAGGTTACAGTGAAGGAAGCGATTCCTCGCGGTAAAGTAAAGAAAGGTGATGTTCTGAAGGCGGTAGTAGTGCGCACCCGTAAAGGCGTTCGTCGCCCAGACGGTTCTGTCATTCGCTTCGACAGTAATGCTTGTGTATTGTTAAATGACACTACTGAGCAACCAGTCGGCACACGTATCTTTGGTCCTGTGACTCGTGAACTTCGTAACGCGAAATTCATGAAGATTGTATCACTAGCACCTGAAGTTCTGTAAGGAGCGGCAATATGGCAGCTAAAATCCGTCGTAATGACGAAGTAATCATTCTTGCTGGTAAAGATAAAGGCAAGAAAGGTAAAGTAACTAAGGTTCTGACAACTGGTAAAGTTATCGTTGAAGGCATCAACCTTGTTAAGAAACACCAAAAGCCGGTTCCGGCTCTAGGTCAACAAGGTGGCATCGTTGAACAAGAAGCAGCTATTGATGCTTCTAACGTTGCTGTTTTTAACGCGGCTACTGGTAAAGCAGACCGTATCGGTTTCCGTATCGAAGATGGCAAGAAAGTTCGTTTCTTCAAATCTAACGGCGCAACTGTTTCTAACTAATTAGAAGTAATTTGGAGTTCTACTATGGCGAAACTGCATGATTACTACAAGTCGTCTGTAGTCGCTGAGCTTACCAAAGAGTTCAGCTACACAAGCGTCATGCAAGTCCCTAGGATTGAGAAAATCACCCTAAACATGGGCGTTGGTGAAGCAATCAACGATAAGAAACTGCTAGAAAACGCAGCAGCTGATATGGCAACGATCTCTGGTCAAAAGCCTCTTATCACTAAAGCGCGTAAATCTGTAGCTGGTTTCAAAATTCGTGAAGGCTACCCAATTGGTTGTAAAGTAACCTTGCGTGGTGAGCGCATGTGGGAATTTTTAGAGCGTTTAATCTCTATCGCACTTCCACGTGTACGTGATTTCCGTGGTGTTAGCGCTAAGTCTTTTGACGGTCGCGGTAACTACAGCATGGGCGTTCGCGAGCAAATCATCTTTCCGGAAATCGACTACGATAAAGTCGATCGCGTCCGCGGTCTTGATATCACTATCACGACTTCTGCGGGTTCCGATGAGGAAGGCCGAGCTCTGCTGGCTGCCTTTAACTTCCCATTCCGTAAGTAAGGGTAGGGTTACTGTTATGGCTAAACAATCAATGAAAGCACGTGAAGCTAAACGTGCAAAACTAGTAGCTAAGTTCGCTGAAAAGCGTTCTGCGCTAAAAGTTATCATTAGCGATGTAAACGCATCTGAAGAAGATCGTTGGAATGCGGTTCTTAAACTGCAATCTCTTCCACGTGATTCAAGTGCATCACGTCAGCGCAACCGTTGCAACCAAACTGGTCGTCCACACGGTTACCTACGTAAATTCGGTCTAAGCCGCATTAAGGTTCGTGAAGCTTGCATGAAAGGCGAGATTCCGGGTCTTCGTAAGGCTAGCTGGTAATTGCCACTTAATCATTTGGAGTAAATCTTATGAGCATGCAAGATCCGATTTCGGATATGCTGACCCGAGTTCGTAACGGTCAGGCAGCAAACAAAGTTGCTGTAAAAATGCCTTCTTCAAAGCTTAAAGTTGCAATTGCTGCATTACTTAAAGCTGAAGGTTACATCGTAGACTTCGCTGTTAACAGCGAAGCAAAACCTGAGCTAGAAGTTACTCTTAAGTACTTCCAAGCTAAACCTGTAATCGAGCAAATCAAGCGTGTATCACGTCCTGGTCTAAGAGTTTATAAAAATAAAGACTCTTTACCTACAGTGATGGGTGGTCTTGGTATTGCAGTTGTTTCTACTTCCAAGGGTCTGATGTCTGACCGTGCTGCTCGTAAAGCAGGTCTTGGCGGTGAAATCATCTGTTACGTAGCTTAAGGAGTAGATTATGTCTCGTGTTGCTAAAGCACCTGTCGCTATTCCAGCTGGCGTAGAGGTGAAACTAAACGGCCAAGAAGTTACTGTAAAAGGTAGCAAAGGTGAGCTTACTCGCGTTCTTAACAGCGCCGTAGTTATTGCACAGGAAGAAACCAACCTAACTTTCGGTCCGAAAGAAGGTGTTACTAACGCATGGGCACAAGCTGGTACAGCTCGCGCTCTAGTTAATAACATGGTTGTGGGTGTTACTGAGGGCTTCACTAAGAAGCTAACTCTTAAGGGTGTTGGTTACCGTGCTGCTATGAAAGGCAACTCTGTAGCTCTAACACTTGGTTTTTCTCACCCAGTAGAGCACGCTCTACCTGAAGGTATTAAAGCTGAGTGCCCTAGCCAAACTGAGATCATCATTACTGGTTGCGATAAGCAAGTAGTAGGTCAAGTTGCGGCTGACATTCGTTCTTACCGTGCTCCTGAGCCTTACAAAGGCAAAGGTGTTCGTTACGCAGATGAAAATGTGCGTACTAAAGAAGCTAAGAAGAAGTAAGGTATCACTATGGATAAGAAAGCATCTCGCATCCGTCGTGCTACACGTGCACGTCGTAAGATTGCAGAACTTGGTGCAACTCGCCTGGTAGTACACCGTACTCCTCGCCATGTTTACGCACAAGTTATCGCGGCAAACGGCTCTGAGGTTATCGCAGCTGCTTCTACTGTAGAAAAAGCGATCCGTGAGCAAGTTAAGAACACTGGTAACGTTGATGCAGCTAAAGCAGTTGGTAAAGCTGTTGCTGAGCGCGCTCTTGAAAAAGGCGTAGCTTCAGTTGCATTCGATCGTTCTGGTTTCCAATACCACGGTCGAGTAGCGGCGCTAGCAGATTCTGCTCGCGAAGCTGGTCTGAAATTCTAAGGTAGGGTTGGAAGATGGCTAAAGAACAACAACAAGCTAATGATTTGCAAGAAAAGCTGATCGCAGTTAACCGTGTATCTAAGACGGTTAAAGGTGGTCGAATCATGAGCTTCACTGCACTAACAGTAGTTGGTGACGGTAATGGTCGTGTAGGTTTCGGTTACGGCAAAGCTCGTGAAGTACCTGCTGCGATTCAAAAAGCAATGGAAAAAGCGCGTCGTAACATGGTTACTGTTGCGCTTAACGAAGGCACTCTTCACCACCCGGTGAAAGGTCGTCATTCGGGCTCTAAAGTTTACATGCAGCCAGCTGCAGAAGGTACAGGTGTTATTGCCGGTGGTGCAATGCGTGCTGTACTTGAAGTTGCAGGCGTACATAACGTACTTTCTAAAGCATACGGTTCAACGAACCCTATCAACGTTGTTCGCGCAACGATTGGTGCTCTAGTAGACGTTAAGTCACCAGAAATGGTTGCTGCTAAACGTGGTCTAACTGTTGAATCTATTTCGGAGTAAGCACACGATGGCAACTATTAAAGTAACTCAAACTAAAAGCTCAATTGGTCGCCTACCTAAGCACAAAGCGTGTCTTAAAGGTCTAGGTCTTCGTCGCATCAACCATACAGTAGAACTTGAAGATACACCGTGCGTGCGCGGTATGATCAACAAGGTTTACTACATGGTTAAGATTGAGGAGTAATCAGAATGCGTTTGAATACTCTATCACCGGCTGCTGGCTCTAAACCTTCTAAGAAGCGTGTAGGTCGTGGTATCGGTTCTGGCCTTGGTAAAACAGGTGGCCGCGGTCACAAAGGTCAAAAGTCACGTTCTGGCGGCTCTGTTCGTCCAGGTTTTGAAGGCGGTCAAATGCCTCTAAAACAACGTCTACCTAAATTCGGTTTCACTTCTCGTAAGAGCCTAGTGTCTGCTGAAGTTCGTCTAGCTGAGCTAGCGAAAGTAACAGGTGACGTAGTTGATCTTAACAGCCTTAAAGCTGCTAACGTTATCACTAAGAACATCGAGTTTGTTAAGATCGTTCTTTCTGGTGACCTAAGCAAAGCTGTGACTGTTAAAGGTCTACGCGTGACTAAAGGCGCTAAAGCTGCAATCGAAGCTGCAGGCGGTAAAATCGAGGAATAATCTCGAGGAACGAGGTACAGATGGCTAAGAAACCAGGACAAGATTTTCGTAGTGCTCAGAGCGGCTTAAGTGAACTAAAGTCGCGCTTATTATTCGTAATTGGTGCACTTTTAGTATTCCGAGCCGGCTCTTTTGTGCCGATCCCTGGTATTGACGCAGCTGTACTTGCCGATTTGTTCGATCAGCAAAAAGGTACCATCGTAGAAATGTTTAACATGTTCTCCGGTGGTGCTCTTGAGCGTGCATCTATATTAGCATTGGGTATCATGCCGTACATTTCGGCATCGATCGTAGTCCAATTGCTAACTGTAGTTCATCCAGCGTTAGCGGAACTCAAGAAAGAGGGTGAAGCAGGCCGTCGTAAGATAAGCCAATATACACGCTACGGCACGCTTGTACTTGCAACATTCCAAGCTATTGGTATCGCAACAGGCTTACCAAACATGGTCGACAATCTGGTTGTTATCAACCAAACCATGTTTACGCTTATTGCTACCGTGAGTTTAGTAACTGGTACCATGTTCTTAATGTGGTTAGGTGAACAAATCACTGAGCGAGGAATCGGTAATGGTATTTCCATTCTGATTTTTGCAGGTATTGTTGCTGGATTGCCTTCTGCAATCGGTCAAACAATCGAGCAAGCGCGTCAAGGTGAATTGCATGTGCTTCTTCTGCTGTTGATTGCTGTATTGTCTTTTGCTGTTATTTACTTCGTAGTTTTCATGGAACGTGGTCAACGTCGTATCGTCGTTAACTATGCGAAACGTCAACAAGGTCGTAAAGTTTTTGCAGCACAAAGCTCTCACTTGCCTCTTAAGATTAATATGGCAGGTGTTATTCCAGCGATTTTCGCATCAAGTATTATTTTGTTCCCAGGAACATTAGCGCAGTGGTTTGGTCAAAATGGTGAAAGCAGCGCGTTCGGTTGGTTAACTGACGTGTCATTAGCTCTTAGCCCAGGTCAACCTTTGTATGTAATGCTTTATGCAGCAGCTATAATCTTCTTCTGTTTCTTCTATACAGCGTTGGTGTTTAACCCACGTGAAACAGCTGATAACTTGAAGAAGTCTGGTGCATTCGTACCCGGTATCCGCCCAGGTGAGCAGACAGCGAAATATATCGATAAAGTGATGACTAGACTAACCCTTGCGGGCGCTCTATACATTACTTTTATATGTCTGATTCCTGAGTTCATGATGGTCGCGTGGAACGTTCGTTTCTACTTTGGCGGCACATCACTACTAATCGTAGTGGTAGTTATCATGGATTTCATGGCACAGGTACAGACTCATCTGATGTCACAACAGTATGATTCTGTGTTAAAGAAAGCGAATCTGAAGGGTTACGGCCGTTAATTCGGTGGTAACAATTTCGATTCCATTTACGGAGTTTAGCAATGAAAGTTCGTGCTTCCGTTAAAAAAATCTGCCGTAACTGTAAAGTTATCAAGCGTAACGGTGTCGTTCGCGTGATTTGCAGTGAGCCAAAGCATAAGCAACGCCAAGGCTAATTAGCAGAAATTTTTACTTGAAATACAAGGTAGAGTCGAGTATATTCCTCGGCCTACCTTTTGCGTGCAAAAGAAGTAGTATGCCGCAGCGTATCCATAACGGGCTTTGCTGCGGATAATTCTTTTATGAACCCCTTAGGAGTGAATAATGGCCCGTATAGCCGGCATTAACATTCCTGATCATAAGCATTCTGTAATTGCACTTACTGCAATCTACGGTATCGGTAAAACTCGCTCTCAAGCTATTCTAGCTGAAGTGGGTATTGCTGAAGATGCTAAGATCAGTGAACTAACTGAAGAGCAGATCGATCAACTGCGTGATGGTGTAGCTAAGTACACTGTAGAAGGTGATCTACGTCGTGAAGTATCGATGAACATCAAGCGTCTTATGGACCTTGGCTGTTACCGCGGTCTTCGTCATCGTCGCAGTCTACCACTACGTGGACAGCGTACTAAAACCAACGCTCGCACCCGTAAGGGTCCGCGCAAGCCGATCAAGAAATAGTCGGATAAGGTAGAGTACAATGGCAAAACAACCAACTCGCGCGCGTAAGCGCGTACGCAAGCAAGTAGCTGATGGCGTAGCGCACATTCATGCTTCTTTCAACAACACAATCGTAACTATCACTGACCGTCAAGGCAACGCTCTTGCATGGGCTACAGCAGGTGGTTCAGGTTTCCGTGGTTCTCGTAAATCTACTCCGTTCGCAGCACAAGTTGCAGCTGAGCGTTGTGGTGAAATGGCTAAAGAATATGGCCTAAAGAACTTGGAAGTTATGGTTAAGGGTCCAGGTCCAGGTCGCGAATCTACTGTTCGTGCACTGAACGCTGCTGGTTTCCGTATCACTAACATTGTTGATGCGACACCAATCCCTCATAACGGTTGTCGTCCACCTAAGAAACGTCGCGTTTAAGTTTCGTTTCTAGGAATATTGGAGAAAGATCATGGCAAGATATTTGGGTCCTAAGCTGAAGCTTAGCCGTCGCGAAGGTACTGACTTATTCCTTAAGTCTGGTGTCCGTGCGATCGATACCAAGTGTAAAATTGATAACGCACCAGGTGTACACGGCGCTCGTCGCGGTCGTCTATCTGAGTATGGCGTTCAGCTTCGTGAGAAGCAAAAAGTTCGTCGTATCTACGGCGTTCTAGAAAAACAATTCCGCAACTACTACAAAGAAGCTGCACGTCTTAAAGGCAACACAGGTGCAAACCTGCTTCAGCTTCTTGAAGGTCGTCTTGATAACGTAGTTTACCGTATGGGCTTTGGCGCTACTCGTGCTGAATCTCGTCAACTAGTTAGCCACAAGTCTATTCTAGTTAACGGTAAAGTTGTAAACGTTCCTTCTTTCAAAGTAGCGGCAAACGACGTTGTTTCTATCCGCGAGAAAGCTAAACAGCAATCTCGTATTAAAGCGGCTCTAGAAGTTGCTGAACAACGTGAAAAGCCAACTTGGATTGAAGTAGATGCTGGCAAAATGGAAGGTACATTCAAGCGTATGCCTGAGCGTTCTGACCTATCAGCTGACATCAATGAACACTTGATCGTCGAACTTTACTCTAAGTAAGGTTAAAAAAAGAGAGGACACAATGCAGGGTTCTGTAACAGAATTTCTTAAGCCGCGTCTTGTTGACATTGAACAGATCAATACGACACACGCGAAAGTAACTCTTGAGCCATTAGAGCGCGGTTTCGGCCACACTCTAGGTAATGCTCTTCGCCGCATTCTTCTATCTTCTATGCCGGGTTGTGCCGTAACAGAAGTTGAAATTGAAGGTGTGCTACACGAATACAGCACTAAAGAAGGCGTTCAGGAAGATATCCTGGAAATCCTTCTAAACCTTAAAGGTTTGGCTGTACGCGTTGCTGAAGGCAAAGATGAAGTGTTTATTACACTGAACAAATCAGGCTCAGGCCCTGTTGTTGCAGGTGACATCACCCACGATGGTGATGTAGAGATCGCTAACCCTGAGCACGTAATTTGTCACCTAACGGATGACAACGCTGAGATCGCTATGCGTATCAAAGTAGAACGTGGTCGTGGTTACGTTCCAGCTTCAGCTCGTATCCATACTGAAGAAGATGAGCGTCCTATCGGTCGTCTACTAGTTGACGCTACTTACAGCCCGGTTGATAAAATCGCTTACGCTGTAGAAGCGGCACGTGTAGAACAACGTACTGATTTAGACAAGCTTGTTATCGATATGGAAACGAACGGTACTCTAGAACCTGAGGAAGCAATCCGTCGTGCAGCTACTATTTTAGCTGAACAACTGGATGCGTTCGTAGATCTTCGTGATGTACGTGTACCTGAGGAGAAGGAAGAGAAGCCAGAATTCGATCCTATCCTACTACGTCCTGTAGACGATCTTGAACTAACAGTTCGCTCTGCTAACTGTTTGAAAGCAGAAGCGATTCACTACATCGGTGATCTTGTACAGCGCACTGAGGTTGAGCTACTTAAAACGCCAAACCTTGGTAAGAAATCTCTTACAGAGATTAAAGATGTGCTTGCTTCACGTGGTCTTTCTCTAGGCATGCGTCTAGAAAACTGGCCACCAGCGTCAATCGCTGAAGATTAATCGAAAAGTTAGAAGGATTAGGTCATGCGCCATCGTAAAAGTGGTCGTCAACTCAACCGCAACAGCAGTCATCGCAAAGCGATGTTCAGCAACATGGCTAGCTCTCTTGTTCGTCACGAAGTTATTAAAACTACCGTGCCTAAAGCAAAAGAACTACGTCGCGTAATTGAGCCATTGATTACCCTAGCTAAGACAGACAGTGTTGCTAACCGTCGTCTTGCATTTGCTCGCACTCGTGATAACGAAGTTGTGGCAAAACTATTTAATGAACTAGGCCCGCGTTTCGCGGCTCGCCAAGGTGGTTACACTCGCATTCTTAAATGTGGTTTCCGTACTGGTGATAAAGCTCCAATGGCTTACATTGAGCTTGTAGACCGCCCAGCTGCTGAAGAAGCTGCTGAGTAATCTATACTAGATTCTTAATACAAAAGCCGAGCATTAGCTCGGCTTTTTTGTGTCTGTAGAACACGGAATAGATAATAGAAATTGCACCATGATGTTTGGCATTTTTTGCTTGTCTTGTCTGCGCCATTTTTCAAAAATATCTCGTATCTCGTATCTCGTATCTCGTATCTCGTATCTCGTATCTCGTATCTCGTATCTCGTATCTCGTATCTCG
>NZ_JALNTU010000023.1:0-37163 GCF_023161685.1 Vibrio sp. 1CM8B | reverse complement strand
TATCTAACGATAAAACGTTTTGATATTCATCAACGAGTGCCCACACAGATTGATAGGTTTAAATTGTTAAAGAGCTTAACTTCTTGAGCGTTCCTTTTAAGTAAGGAGCCTCTCGAAGTGGACGGCCATTCTAGCGAATTAACATTCAGTGTCAAACACTTTTTGAAAATTAATTTTTTGTCGCTTTCCGTCTTACTGATTCTTGCTGAAGCCTTGTGGCGTCTGCCGTCTCAGTGGTGTCGCATTATAGGGAACCCTCTCAGCTTAGCAACTACTTTTTCATAAAAAATGAATAAATAGGGGTTAACTGCCTAATAGTTCACCTAAACGTAAAAAAGAGAGCATTTCTGCTCTCTTTTTGCTCAAAACCTAAAGGTATTGTTAGATAAATGCGTAAGCATCAGCGTACATATGGTCACGCTTTGCTTCTTTATTCTGAGTAAATAGGTCTCTTGCAGCGCCTGCCATTTCAAAACGACCTGCAATATAGATATCGAAATCAGCTAATGATTCGAAACTTTGCGTTATAGCCTCAAGCACATTACCTGTTTGACCGTGCCAAACTTCCGGTGCTTCTTCTACTACCGGTACAAAGTGCACATTGCTATGCTTTTCTGCAATGCCAACCAACTCTTCTTTCGCATATAACTGGCACTCATCTTTTGCGCCCCAGTATAGGTAGATCTCTTTCGAGCTATTTTGCGCGATGCAGTGATCAAGAATAGAGCGCACGTAGCTGAAGCCAGTACCACCAGCAATAAGTAATAGAGGGCGATCGCTTTCTTCTTTGATCCAAGCATCTCCGTGAGGCGCATCAATCGCAATATCGCCATCTTCAGCTTGTGCCTTCTTCATCGCTTCAACCACTTCTAGTGCGTAAGCGTTGTGCTCGGCAGCACCAATGTGCAGTTCAAGCTCACCTTCGTGGCGGCAAGGGCTACTTGCGATAGAGAATGGGCGCTTATCTTTCTCGCCCATTTCAACCATCAGGTACTGGCCCGCTTTAAAAGCGACTGGTGTTTCTGGGTGAAGTAGGATTTGGTAAGTATTACAAGCCAAAGGCTCGATAGACTTCACTTTACATTTAATAGTCATGTTCTTCCTCTTACTAACCCTTAATCGGCAAAGGTTAGAACTAAATTACTTTCTGCAAATGCTTGGCAAGCAAAAATCCAGCCTTGTTGCTGCTCTTTCTCTGTGAGCATGGGTTCAAGGTGGTAACTCACTTGCCCTTCTAATTTTTTGCACATACACATTGCGCATGCGCCAACCTGGCAACGGTTTGGGAAATAGATATCGCTGTTGAGCGCAGCATCCAAGACCGTTTGCCCTTTTTCTACTGTGAAACTGATGTTTTCTGGGTATAAGACTACTTGGTAGCTCATGAAATTCCTAGCTGTTCCCAGATGCTATCAATCTTTTTCACGACATCAGGATCTTTTGTGATTGGTACACCCCACTCACGCAAGCATTCACCTTCCCACTTATTGGTCGCATCGAGGCCCATTTTTGAGTGTCCAGTTTCGTTCTGTAGGAATAACGTATCTCTCGCAGGATCCATTCTGGTCGTTACCGCCCAAATGATGTCATTCCAATCGCTCACGTTGACATCGCCGTCACACACGATAACAAACTTGTTCTCATCAAATTGAGACCAAACCGCTTCCATGATTTTCTTACCATTACCGGCAGCTTGCTTATCAATAGACACCACAACCATGCTGGCATTGTCGTTTTGCAGGTGAATATCAATAATTTCAGGATGAACCTTGGTTAACTCAGCCAAGCTACCTTCTATATGTTCACTATTTACAGGTGCTGTTTGGACATCTGGCGATAACGCTAACTCTGCGTCCCACTTCTTAGTGATATCTAGACCCATCTTAGAACCCAACCCAACCACGGGTGAGGCAAAATCCAATGAATCGATCGGCGTGTTCTCTATCATCAGGCTATCGCGTGACGGATCCATATGTTCGCACATCGCTGCGGTTACTTGAGACCAATCACGTGCATTCACATCTTCATCACACACCAATACAAATTTGGTGTACATGAATTGGCGTAAGAAAGACCATACACCCATCATCACTCGCTTAGCGTGACCTGGGTATTGCTTCTTCATGGTCACTACTGCCATTCGGTACGAACAACCTTCAGGCGGTAGATAGAAATCTTCAATCTCTGGGAACTGCTTTTGAAGAATAGGCACAAACACTTCATTTAGCGCAACACCTAATACCGCAGGCTCATCAGGTGGACGGCCAGTATAGGTGCTGTGATAGATAGGGTTCTCGCGCATGGTTACATGAGTAATAGTAAACACATGGTGCTTTTCTTTCTCGTTGTAGTAACCAGTATGATCTCCGTAAGGCCCTTCATCTGCGAATTCATTCGGGTCGATGTAACCTTCCATCACGATTTCTGCACTTGCAGGAACTTCTAAGTCGTTGCTGATTGATTTAACGACCTCAGTTTTACTACCACGCAGTAAGCCTGCAAACGCGTACTCAGATAAAGTATCCGGCACTGGCGTAACCGCACCAAGAATGGTGGCAGGATCAGCACCAAACGCTACCGATACTGGGAATGGTTTTCCTGGATTGGTTTCCATCCAATCACGCAGATCCAATGCTCCACCACGGTGGGCTAACCAACGCATGATAATTTTATTCTTACCGATCTTCTGTTGACGATAGATGCCTAAGTTTTGGCGTTTCTTGTTTGGACCACGAGTAACCGTCAAACCCCATGTTAGCAATGGCGCGACATCGTCAGCCCAACAGCTCATCACGGGAATTTTATCTAGGTCGACGTCATCGCCTTGCCATACCACTTGTTGGCAAGCCGCTTTGCGAAGGCGTTTAGCCGGCATGTTTAAGACTTGCTTAAATACAGGCAGTTTATCAAGAGCGTCTTTAAAGCCTTTTGGTGGCTCAGGTTCTTTTAGGTAAGCAAGCAACTTGCCCACTTCACGCAGTTCTTTGACTTCCTGACGCCCCATACCAATAGCAACCCGATTAGGTGTACCAAATAGGTTGGTCAAAACAGGCATGTCATAGCCTACTGGATTTTCAAACAAAAGAGCCGGGCCACCAGCACGTAGAGTACGGTCGCTAATCTCGGTCATTTCGTAGTCTGGATCGACTGGGTGAGAAATGCGTTTCAACTGACCAATACTTTCAAGATGGTCGATAAAATCACGTAAATCTTTAAAACTCATAGGACTTCTACATGCTGATTATTCTGCGCTCAGTATATCAAAAAGGGTGACGCTGAGGTCCCCCTTTTTAGTGTGGTTATTGAGAGGCAAAATCCACTTTACGGTAATGCTTGCTCGATCAAAGAGCTCTTCACCTGAGGGTTATCATTGACGAGATCTTGCAACCATCGCGTATGACCTTGTTTGGCGAGTTCACGCGCGACTAATGGTGCTTCATCAGCAATCGCCATCCTAGAGACAAGGAACAGCTTCACCTCTTCTGATAACGGGTTAACTTTGGTAAGCAAAGTAATCGCTTCATCTTTCAAACGCGGGTTTTTAGTCGCCGCCATTACTTGTTCAAGCGCGAACGTTTGTTTGGTTTCAGCAAGGCGGACTAGCTCAGCTTGGCTATGATAATCGGCCTTCATTCGCCATAGAATTTTGTAGACCTCTGGGTCTTCGCTCACTTGCGCTAATCGAACCACCACCTCAGTAGAAGGTAACCAGCTAACAATAGAAGATGCAGTGAGTTGCTTAGTTAGGTAATCAACCGCTTCAGGAGACAAACTGTCTAGCTCTCTAATGAGCAACGCTTCTCGCGTTTGAACTTGATGTTCAGATCCAGATAACCACTCTTTTAGGTCGAGTTCCTGTTTCTCTGCATCTAGTACAAATACCAATGTCTTCTGATCTTGACGCCATTGTTTAATAAGGCGATTAGCAATTGAAGGGTAATTAAAGGCAGGTACCGTAAACTCATAGCCATCTCCACGTTCTAAGACTTGATAAGTGGGCGTGATAGCAAGTTGCTGCTCAATGAAGATAGACATCTTGGGTGTGAGTACGATTTTTTGCTGTTCAAGCTTCTTCAAGAGTTGGTAACGAGCCACCTCTTGCTGGGGAAATGTCAGGCGCTCAAGCGCAAAGCGTAGCGAATTGACTTCGTCACGTACGACAAGCTCGAGTAGTTCAGCAGTTTTCAGTTTTACTTGATCATTCTCAAGCCAAGACTCTACTGTAAGTGGAGACATCTCGGTGGCATAGCTCATACCAACCGGTGAAAATAACAGTGAAGTAGACAGGAGTAATGATGACAACAGTCCATGTCGCATTTTAACTTCCTTGTAACACTTTTATTCATTCTGCAAGCTGTCGCTACAAAATGCAAATAAAAAGCGCCACCCGAGGGCAGCGCTTATTAAATAACGATCAGCTAATCAATATTACTGACGACGCATTGCGTCAAAGAACTCATCGTTCGTTTTCGTCATTGCTAGCTTGTCGATAAGGAATTCCATTGCGTCGATTTCGCCCATTGGGTGAACAATCTTACGCAGGATCCACATCTTCTGTAGTTCATCGTTCTTGGTAAGAAGCTCTTCACGACGAGTACCAGAGCGGTTGAAATCAATCGCTGGGAACACGCGTTTTTCAGCAATCTTACGGTTAAGGTGCAGTTCCATGTTACCTGTACCTTTGAATTCTTCGTAGATAACTTCATCCATCTTAGAACCAGTATCAACCAGTGCTGTTGCGATGATCGTTAAGCTACCGCCTTCTTCTACGTTACGTGCCGCACCGAAGAAACGCTTTGGACGATGTAGAGCATTCGCATCAACACCACCAGTAAGAACTTTACCTGATGAAGGGATCACAGTGTTGTAAGCACGAGCTAGACGAGTAATAGAATCCAGTAGGATAACTACGTCTTTCTTGTGTTCAACAAGGCGTTTCGCTTTCTCGATAACCATTTCTGCAACTTGTACGTGGCGAGATGCTGGCTCATCGAATGTTGAAGCAACTACTTCGCCTTTAACTAGACGCTGCATTTCTGTTACTTCTTCTGGACGCTCATCGATAAGTAGAACCATTAGTTCACACTCAGGATGGTTACGTGCAATGCTTTGAGCAATGTTTTGCAGAAGCATTGTCTTACCCGCTTTAGGCGGAGCAACAATCAGACCACGCTGACCTTTACCAATTGGAGATGCGAGGTCAAGAATACGAGCCGTAATATCTTCAGTCGCACCATTACCCGCTTCCATCACCATACGTTCGTTAGCGTGAAGAGGAGTAAGGTTTTCGAAAAGAATCTTGTTACGAGCGTTGTCTGGCTTGTCGTAGTTAACCGTGTTTACTTTAAGCAGTGCAAAGTAACGCTCACCGTCTTTAGGTGGACGGATTTTACCGCCAATAGAGTCACCTGTACGTAGGTTAAAACGACGAATTTGGCTTGGTGATACGTAGATATCATCTGGGCCAGCCAGGTATGAACTGTCGGCGCTACGTAGGAAACCAAAACCGTCTTGAAGAATTTCTAGAACACCATCACCAAAGATGTCTTCACCACTTTTTGCATGCGCTTTAAGGATGGAGAAGATAATGTCTTGTTTTCTTAGGCGAGCTTGATTTTCAAGACCTAAGCTTTCGCTAAGTTTAACAAGCTCAGACACAGGTCTGTTCTTCAGTTCAGTAAGATTCATAGTGGTGGAAGTTTGTTTAGTCAAAATAGGATCTGTTTTCTTAAGTTAAGAAGGATTTGGTCACAGGATCGACCAAGAAGAGAAATTCGTTCAATTAACGTGCGATAAATTAGCACTAAAACTAAGACTAGTCCATAGCTTAGAAAAAACAAAACCGCGCATTTGTTAACTGCACGGTTTCTTTTCAAATGCTGACCTGATTATAGGTTAGCGTCTAAGAACTCTTTAAGTTGAGTTTTAGATAATGCACCAACTTTAGTCGCTGCTACGCCGCCATCTTTGAAAAGAAGTAGCGTTGGAATACCGCGAATACCAAACTTTGGTGGAGTACCAGCATTTTGGTCGATATTTAATTTACCGATTGTGAGCTTGCCTTCGTACTCGTCTGCGATTTCATCAAGAATCGGCGCAATCATTTTACATGGACCACACCATTCTGCCCAAAAATCAACAAGAACAGGGCCTGCAGCGTTGATTACATCGTTATCAAAACCGTCATCAGTTAGCTGCAAAATCTTATCACTCATCTTCCACTCCAATGTATTTTTTAGAACTGGTTGGATGATAACCAGTAAATAGATGCCCTATTGGAATGTATTTACTTTCGTATTGCAAGCTTAAGCTGATATTCTATAGCAATGAAAAAGACGCATATCACAGAGCAAAAGTTCGCCGACTTGGATTTACTTCCGCAAGTCATTGAAGGATTGGAGAAAAAAGGGTTCGATTATTGTACCCCTATCCAAGCCTTGGCGCTCCCGGTACTGCTCACCGGCCAAGACATTGCAGGCCAGGCCCAAACGGGTACTGGTAAAACGCTTGCGTTTCTTACTGCTACTTTTAACCACCTGCTAAAAACACCTGAGCATGAAGGGCGTAAGCCTAACCAGCCACGTGCGATTATTATGGCACCAACGCGTGAACTCGCGATTCAGATCTACAACGATGCTGACTCTCTGGTTGAAAGCACAGGTATCAAGGCAGCACTTGCTTACGGTGGCGAAAGCTACGACAAGCAACTAGGTAAAATCGAAGAAGGCGCAGATATCTTAATTGGTACAACTGGCCGCATCATCGATTTCTACAAGCAGAAGGTATTTAACCTTAACCACATTCAAGCTGTTGTTCTTGACGAAGCTGATCGCATGTTCGATCTTGGTTTCATCAAAGACATCCGCTTCTTATTCCGCCGTATGCCTGAGCCAAAAGATCGCCTGAACATGCTGTTCTCTGCGACATTGTCTTACCGCGTACAAGAGCTAGCGTTCGAACACATGCACAACCCAGAGCATGTTGTTGTTGAGCCAGAGCGTAAAACAGGTCACCGCATTCAGGAAGAGCTGTTCTACCCATCAAACGAACACAAAATGGCACTTCTGCAGACTCTAGTTGAAGAAGAGTGGCCAGAGCGCGCTATCATCTTCGCTAACACTAAGCACAAATGTGAGTCTGTTTGGGGTCACCTAGCTGCAGATGGTCACCGTGTTGGCCTGCTAACTGGCGATGTTCCTCAGAAGAAACGTGAAAAGATTCTTGAGCAATTCACTAAAGGTGATGTTGACCTGCTTGTCGCAACCGATGTTGCAGCACGTGGTCTACACATTCCTCAAGTAACACACGTATTCAACTTCGACCTACCTGATGACTGTGAAGATTACGTTCACCGTATCGGCCGTACAGGTCGTGCTGGTGCAAGTGGTCACTCGATCAGCTTTGCTTGTGAAGATTACGCAATCAACTTGCCACCAATCGAAGAATACATTGAGCACGCTATCCCTGTGTCTGACTACGATGCTTCTGCACTGCTAGAAGATCTACCAGCACCATTGCGCTTACGTACACGTAACCCGCAACAACGTCGCTCAAACAACAATGGCCCACGCAACGGTAGCCGTAAACCAAACCAAAACCGTCGCCCACGCCAACCGCGTCATAACAAGGAAGCTTAGTCGCTTATGAGTCAAACAGTGTCACCCCCGCTTTACGCTGCAATCGACCTCGGGTCGAACAGTTTTCATATGCTCGTTGTGCGTCATATCGATGGCAGCGTACAAACCATGGCTAAAATTAAGCGCAAAGTGCGTTTAGCTGCAGGCTTAGATGAAAATAATGCGCTTAGTACAGAAGCCATGCAGCGCGGTTGGGACTGTTTGAGTCTCTTTGCAGAGCGACTGCAAGATATTCCGAAAGAAAATATCCGCATTGTCGGTACAGCGACCCTACGTACTGCTATCAATGTGGATATATTTCTAGAGAAAGCGAACCAGATCCTTGGTTACGACATCAATGTTATCTCCGGTGAAGAAGAAGCTGCGACTATCTATAAAGGCGTAGCACATACTTCTGGTGGCAGCGGCCGCCGACTGGTTGTAGATATTGGTGGCGCAAGCACCGAGATGATCATTGGTGAAGGCTTCTCAGCGAAAGCACTAACCAGCCTGAAGATGGGCTGTGTTACTTGGCTTGAGCGCCACTTTAAAGATCGCCAATTAACCGCAACCAACTTTAACAACGCCATTGAAGCGGCGAAGTCGACGTTGGCTCCTATCCTAGATAGCTACACTGATATCGGATGGGATGTGTGTGTGGGCGCTAGTGGTACCGTTCAAGCACTGCAAGAGATCATGTTGGCGCAAGGCATGGATGAAGTGATTACTCATGCCAAACTTAAGCGCCTACAGAAACAAGCGATGATTACTGAGCGCTTGGAAGAGCTAGAAATCGAAGGACTGACCCTTGAACGCGCATTAGTGTTCCCGAGTGGCCTTTCTATTCTTATTGCGATTTTTGAGCTGCTTGAAATAGATTCAATGACACTCGCAGGCGGTGCACTCCGTGAAGGCCTAGCCTACGAGATGGTTGATGAGCTACGCCAAGAAGATATCCGTGCACGTACCATTAAGAGTGTTCAATCACGCTACCAAATGGACGTAAGCTACGGTGAACAAGTTGCTGTCGTCGCACAAACGCTGCTAGACCAAGCAGGCGCCGAAACCTGGGTTTCAGAACCTCAAGCTGGCGTGCTATTGCAAACGGCAGCTAAGCTTCACGAGATTGGTTTAACCATCGATTTCAAAAAAGGCGGTGAGCACAGCGCTTACCTGCTGCAGAACTTAGACCTACCTGGCTTTACTCGAGCGCAAAAGCACTACTTGGGTGAGTTAACTCGTCGCTACCGTGAACAGTTAACCTCATTACCAGAGCAACACGCTATCTCAGGTACCAGCAGCAAGCGTATCTTACGTATTCTGCGTTTGGCTATTTTGTTGACTCACCGTCGTAATCCAGACCTTGAGCCACAAGTGACACTGACAGCCAATGGTGACAACTTAACGCTCACCATCGATAAGCAATGGCTTGCGAGTAATCCACTGACCGCCGCTGAACTAGAGATCGAATCCAACCGTCAAACAGACATTGGTTGGCCTCTGACGATCGCAGAGTCGTAATTCTTACACCTGTTTAGATACACAAAAGGCCTTCACAATTGAAGGCCTTTTTATTACTCACTTCCCTGCACGCTTCCTTTGCACACTTCATCTCATAAACTCCATTACGAGAGTGCTCACTTCGAACCATCGAATTATTCCGATTGAATAGAAAATGCTTTCTTCCACTTTTTACGGCGATAGTCGCTGTATACACAGTAGAGTTTGAAGGTGATAAGGATGAACATGGCGAGCCTCATAATGACAAAGAGCCGCCATTCTACAAACGTACACGTTCACCACATCACCAAAGGAGTACCATTCAATAATAACGATATAAAGAAAACATAAACCAACTACTTATCAATTACTTATAATAAAAAAACAAGTTATCTGGGTAGTGCATTTGAAGGTACAGAGGGAGAAAATCGCTAGAGAAGAGAAGAGAAGAGAAGAAAAATAGAGGGGAATAAGCGCCCTTCAACTAAAATCAAAGGGCACTGAATGATTAAGGTCTTATCGAACTATCGATAGTAAAAAGCTATACGTTCACGCCTGTCGCTTTAAAGTCAGGGTTCACTGCGGTTAGCTTTCTAACAATGTAGTTAAGAAGCACACCGTACATAGGCACGAACAAGCCTAAGCTGATGATAAGTTTGAATCCGTAATCGACTAAGGCAATCTCAGTCCAATGCTCGGCCATGAATGGATCTGGGCTTTGATAGAACGCAATCGCAAAGAACGCGATGGTATCAATGGCATTACCGAATAACGTTGAACACGTTGGCGCAACCCACCACTGTTTAAGCTGACGTAGGCGGTTGAACACATGCACATCCAAGATCTGACCCAATAAATAAGCCATGAAGCTCGCCGCGGCGATACGTGCAACAAACAAGTTGAACTCACCTAATTGGCTAAAGCCTTGGAATGAACCTTCAAAGAACACCACTGACAAGAAATAAGAAACGGCCAGTGCAGGCAACATCACTAAGAAAATGATTTTACGAGCAAGCTGCGCGCCAAAAATGCGTACTGTCAGATCGGTCGCTAGGAAGATAAACGGGAAAGTGAAAGCGCCCCAAGTGGTGTGCATACCGAAGACGGTAAAAGGTAGCTGAACCAGATAGTTGCTTGACGCAATAATCACCAAATGGAACAAAACTAATAGTGCTAGGGCTTTGCGCTGTTGCGCAGGGGTAAAGTTACTCATGCTGTACCTTTTTAGTTTGGTTTGGGGGTGAGGGAACCCAAATCGAGTCATTTCTTAGAAAAATCCAAGAAAGCTCTTACCAATAATGTGAATTAAAAATGTATCTAAAAATTGCTCTGCTGAGCGGCGGGCGATTATACATTAATCAATATTGGCTGCAACGGTGAGAACAAACGCAAACGTTTATTCTCACTTTTATTGGTGAATAGCGCTAGAAGCTGTGTTTTAGAAGAGATGCCAAAAGTTAGAAACCGCGCTTGAAAAGCGTCGCGAGATAATCAAACTCTTCTCGGCTTTCTTCAGCGTTTAACGACTCAAACCAAATTGATTCACTGTAATGTTCAGACTTTAAGAACATTCGGCAATCTTCAAAATCAATCAGCCAAGAATGCATATCGGCGTCCCATTGTTTTTCAACAACTGACGCTGACAGCAACGCCACCAGCTTTTCACCTAGCACTTCGTAAGAATCAAAATCAAAACTTGGAGACGTAATCAATAAACGCCCTTCCTCAGCCAGATACTCTCTTAAGCCAAATTCTGTTTGTGTTGTCATGTCCCTATTAACCTTATTCTTTTTCTATTAGTTAGACGTTTCTTGCAAACTAGCCGTGTGTGGTAATGTGTTCTTGAATCAAATCTAGGAATGGGTCTGCGTACTTATCCAGTTTACGTTGACCAACACCGTTGACTGCCAGCATTTCTCCGTATGAGGTAGGCAGT
Source organism: Vibrio sp. 1CM8B (assembly GCF_023161685.1). Taxonomy (NCBI): domain Bacteria; kingdom Pseudomonadati; phylum Pseudomonadota; class Gammaproteobacteria; order Vibrionales; family Vibrionaceae; genus Vibrio; species Vibrio sp. 1CM8B. Next base: position 26,111 of record NZ_JALNTU010000023.1, on the reverse strand, counting down.
ATTTCAGCCATATCAATCAAGGTCGCATCACTGAATACCACATAAGGTGGCAAGCCATCTTCATCAGCAATCGACTTACGCAGCTTTCGCAGCTTCGCAAACAGCTTCTTATCGTAGTTCTTACTGCTCAGTTTATCGGACTTCGCATTACGCACCGCGGTATCTAAACGAGGTACAGCCAACTCCAAAGACATCTCACCACGCAGCAGCGGACGGGCTTCTTCTGTTAGCTGTAATGTCGAGTTACGAGTGATGTTTTGGAACAACAAACCTTTATGAATCAGCTGACGGAAGATACTGATCCAGTAATCGTGGCTATGGTCGCGGCCAATACCGTAGGTAGACAGCTTATCGTGACCATTATCGCGGACACGGATATTCTGCATACCACGCATCACTTCGACCACGTAGCCCATACCAAACGACTGATTCACGCGGTACACACAAGACAACGCCTTTTGCGCTTCTTGGGTCGCATCAAAATGCTTGGGTGGATCGAGGCAGATATCGCAGTTGCCACATTGCTTCTCACGATACTCACCAAAGTAGTTAAGCAGAACCTGACGACGACAGGTTTGCGCTTCTGCAAAAGCACTCATCGCGTTCAACTTGTGCATCTCAACCTGTTTTTGCGGGCCTTCTTCTTTCTCATCCAGCATACGACGCAGCCAACCCATATCGGCCGGGTCAAACAGCATCATCGCTTCAGCAGGTAAACCATCACGACCTGCACGGCCAGTCTCTTGATAGTAAGACTCGATATTGCGTGGGATATCAAAGTGCACCACAAAGCGTACGTTGGGTTTGTTGATGCCCATACCGAAGGCAACAGTCGCGACCACGATCTGAATATCATCGCGTTGGAAGGCTTCTTGAACGTAAGCACGCTCATCGGTGTCCATACCAGCGTGATAACCCGCGGCGCGAATACCGTTATTGCATAGCTTCTCGGTCACCATCTCCACTTTCTTACGGCTACCACAGTAGATGATGCCGCAATTGCCCTTTTGTGTTTCTAGGTAGCGAACCACCTGTGACACGGGTTTGTGCTTCTCAACCAAGTTGTAGCGAATATTAGGGCGATCAAAGCTGCCTAAGTAAGTGTGCGGATCCAGGAGTTGCAAACGCGAGATAATATCTTTACGCGTGGCATCATCAGCGGTTGCTGTGAGCGCCATGTAAGGCACATGCGGAAAATATTGTTTAAGCTGACCTAATGATGCGTATTCAGGGCGGAAGTCGTGACCCCATTGAGAGATACAGTGCGCTTCATCCACCGCAATCATCGAAAGCGGTAAGCCTTGAAGACGTTCGATAAAGTCACGCATCAACACACGCTCTGGCGACACATAAACCATTTTTAGCTGACCTGAGTTCATGCGATTGAACACATTCAGCAATTGGTCACGTGGCATTGAAGAGTTAATACACTCAGCGGCAACACCATTGGCCTTCAGTTGATCGACTTGGTCTTTCATCAACGAGATCAGCGGCGAGATAACCAGAGTCAGTCCTTCACGAACCAAAGCCGGAATTTGGTAACACAGAGATTTACCACCACCGGTTGGCATAATCACCAAGCTATCTTTGCCTTCAACGGCCAAATCAATGACCTCTTGCTGACCATCGCGAAAGCTTTGATAGCCAAACACATCTTGTAAGATGGTTTGCGCATCATTCGCGGGAGTTGGTATTTGCTCAGCAATCAGAGTGGCGGTCATTGTGGTTCCTAATTGAGGTATGAAATCAGCAAGCATTTTCGGCAAGCAAGTCGCACATTGTAGAGGGGAACGCTGGCGAATTAAACCGCAAATTGTTAGGTGAAAAGGGTTATCGCTCCTATACTGACCAACTCTCTTATAAATCTTATTAATAAGCACTCAGTGCTAGAGAAAGATGCATGACACAGGAAGAACAACAACGTACGCGCCAGGGAGTTTTGCTTGCCGTCGGCGCCTACACAATGTGGGGGATCGCCCCTATATATTTCAAATCTTTAAGTGACGTTTCCCCGTTAGAGATCCTCAGCCACCGTGTAGTATGGTCTTTTTTCCTACTCGCTTTCTTACTGCACATTGGCCGCAGCTGGCGTAAAGTTCGTGACACCCTGACCTCAAAACCAAAAATGCTCTATTTGGTGGCGACATCTATTTTGGTGGGCGCTAACTGGCTAATCTTTATCTGGGCGGTCAACTCCAATCACATGCTCGATGCCAGTTTGGGGTATTACATCAACCCGCTGATTAACGTGTTGCTCGGAATGCTCTTCCTCGGCGAGCGCTTACGTAAGCTGCAATGGTTTGCAGTGGCTCTTGCTGCGATTGGCGTATTAATCCAATTAATTGCCTTCGGCTCAGTACCAATCGTCGCCATTGCCCTAGCCTTTAGCTTTGGCTTTTATGGCTTGCTGCGTAAGAAAGTCAGCTTAGAAGCACAAACGGGATTGTTCATTGAAACTCTGGTGATGCTGCCTCTTGCCGCAACCTACTTACTGTTTATTGCCGATAGCCCGACCTCAAACTTATCGATGAACCCGATGCAACTCAACCTGTTATTGGTTGCTGCCGGTGTGATTACCACGGTTCCATTACTGTGTTTCACTGGCGCTGCAACTCGCTTGAAGCTATCGACACTCGGTTTCTTCCAGTACATCGGTCCAAGCTTGATGTTCTTACTGGCAGTTCTGATTTACGGTGAAGCCTTTACATCAGATAAAGCGATCACCTTTGCTTTCATATGGGGAGCACTGGTTATTTTCAGCTTTGATGGCCTGCGTAACAACAAGAAGAACAAACGCGCTAAACAGTGATATTGATCGTTTTTTACAAGACAATCCCTTAATACGCAGATAAGCTTGGTTGAATTGATGACTATTTGACCAAGCTTTTTTGTACCATGGATAAAGTCCACTATTACTCCACCCCAACAGAAGATATCAGCCTGATCCAAGCTCAATACCAAGAGTTTGCCTTTCAGCGCCACTATCATTTGGACTTTCACATTGGCTTGATTACCCAAGGGCAGCAAAAATTCGCCTATAAAGGGACAAGCCACAATGTTGGTGCAGGCCAAGTGGTTATCATGCCACCTGATGAGCTGCATGATGGGCACTCCAAACTCGATTCAGGTTATCAAGTCAGTGTGTTTGCAGTTTCTCCTCAATGGTTTCAAGATCTTGCCGATCCCAAGCAAAATGGTCACACATTAGGCTTTTCAGAGTTGATCCTCTCCGATCAAGCTGCGTTTTTACAATTACGCAACTTGCACGGTCTGTTAATCAATCAAAACATCAGCCAACTCGCTCAAGATTGCTTACCATTCGAGGGGTTCTCGACGATTGTCGATCGTTATGCCAAATTTGGATCGAAGAGCGACATCAAACTGGGCAATCAATCGATTGATACGCTCAAAGACTATTTAATGGCGAATTTGGATCAACCAGTACGATTAGAGCAACTGTCTGAGCTGTGCGGCTTAACCACAACTCAATTCCAACGCCACTTTAAGAATAGAATGGGCATCACCCCTTACGCGTGGCTGAGCCGTTTACGTATGGAACAGAGCATGCGTCTGATTAAGTCTGGGATATGTGGTACTAAGGTCGCGCACCAAGTAGGCTTCTATGATCAAGCACACTTCTCCAAGGCATTCAAAACCACATTCGGCGTACCACCCTCACAAATCAACTAAGTGTTGATAATTTACAATTGCTCGATTTCAAATCGCGGTAAGCTACGCTCAATACGATTACTTATTTAATAATAGCGGCAACGTTATTGAGAACTGACATGAACGAAGTCACCATACTGATCACCCTCGCCTCTATCCATTTCATCGCTTTGATGAGCCCCGGCCCAGACTTTGCGTTAGTAGTGCAAAATGCGACACGCCACGGCAGACAAACAGGCTTGTACATTGCGCTTGGTTTATCTTGCGGGATCTTACTGCATTCGTTACTGAGCCTGACGGGAATCAGTTACCTAGTCCACCAGCAACCAACCCTATTTGCCATTATCCAATTGGCTGGCGGTAGCTACTTGCTGTACTTAGGCTACGGTGCACTTAAAGCAACCTGGCAAATCATTCAGAACCACGACGATGAAGACGATACCGTCAATGCCAAAGATCTGATTCTGACCAACAAGCGTCAGGCATTTTCGAAAGGGTTTGCGACCAATATTCTCAACCCAAAGGCTTTGGTGTTCTTTATTAGCTTGATGTCGAGCTTAGTGCCTGCCGACATGTCTCTATCAGGTAAAGGCTTTGCGCTTATTATCCTGTTTGGCCTGTCTCTGTTTTGGTTTTCACTACTGGCGTGGATGCTTTCGACTAAGGCTCTACAGAAAAAACTTAGCGAAGCAACGGTATACATCGATGGCTTATGTGGCGTGGTATTCAGCCTGATTGGCACGAGTATTCTTTGGCAGTCGCTGTCCGGTTTAATCGCTTAAATTCGAATCAAGATTACAATTCGTTAACAACGTACTGGCTATCTAATCTTTCCACTGCCAATCTAGCTCTGCATATTAAAAGGAGAAGATCATGCAGTGGAAAACAAAACTAACAACCCTCGCCACTTCTACCCTACTTTTTGCCTCTCATGTCAGTTGGGCAAATCAAGCTGCCGACTCCATCGCACCCGAACAAAGTAGTGGTTTAGAAACCAAACAACTCGTTAAAGCCAATGATTGGATGGTCACCGCAGCCAACCCTCTTGCAACACAAGCCGGTGCTGATGTACTTGCTCGTGGTGGCAACGCTATTGACGCCATGGTTGCCGTGCAGCTTATGCTTGGCTTAGTGGAACCTCAGTCATCAGGTATTGGTGGCGGCGCGTTCCTTGTCTATTTTGATGGTAAAGACAAACAGCTCAAGACCTACGATGGCCGTGAAACTGCGCCGCTTGATGCCACACCACGTCTATTCCAAGACGAAAACGGACAACCGCTTAAATTCTATGATGCCGTGGTTGGCGGTCGTTCAGTTGCCACGCCGGGCACGGTGCAATTACTGTGGGACACTCACCAGAAATACGGCAAGCTAGAATGGGCATCACTGATTAAACCTATCGCCCAACTGGCGGAAGAAGGTTTCACCATCAGTCCACGTTTAGCCACCTTGATTGAGAATGACCAAGAGCGACTGAGCCGATTTGCGACAACTAAAACCTACTTCTTCAATGCCGATGGCAGCCCGAAAGCCGCTGGCACGCAACTTAAGAACCCTGAATACACGGCAACGTTAAACGCTATCTCGAAGGATGGTGCTAAAGCCTTCTACCAAGGTGATATTTCTGCCGACATCGTTAACACAGTACAAACAGCGAAGGGTAACCCGGGCGTATTGGCACAGAAAGACTTCGACGCTTATTCGATCAAGCAACGCGAACCGGTTTGTTCTGCTTATGAAAGCTACGATATTTGCGGAATGGGACCACCAAGCTCTGGTGCGTTAACGGTCGGACAAATCCTTGCAATGACTGAGCAATTTGACCTCAAGTCATGGGGGCCAAACGACGCAAAATCTTGGCAAGTGTTAGCAGACGCTTCTCGCTTAGCCTTTGCAGACCGTGGTATGTACATGGCAGACCAAGATTATGTGCCTATGCCAACCCAAGGGTTAGTGAATACTGACTACTTGCAGGAGCGTGCTCAGTTAATTACCGCAGGTAAGGCATTAGACAGCGCACCTTCAGGCACCCCACCGTGGGATCATGCGATGCAGAGAAACCAAGATGTTTCTATTGAGTTGCCGTCCACCAGCCACTTCAATATCGTCGATAGCGATGGCAATGTCGTATCTATGACTACCACTATTGAGAATGCCTTTGGCTCACGTTTGATGGTTAGAGGTTTCCTACTCAACAATGAACTGACGGATTTCTCATTCAAGACCCACAACGATGGCAAACCTATCGCCAACCGACTTGAACCGGGTAAGCGTCCGCGCTCTTCTATGGCACCGACCATCATCATGCAAGACGATAAACCTTACATGGCGATTGGCTCTCCGGGCGGCAGTCGTATCATAGGTTATGTGGCGCAAGCTATTATTGCCCACACCCAATGGGACATGGATATCCAGCAAGCGATCAACCAACCGCACTTCCTAAACCGTTTCGGAACCTTAGATTTGGAAAAAGGAACATCGGCGGAAAACTTCAAACCTGAGCTAGAAAAGATGGGATTTGAGGTCAACGTTCGCGATCTAAACTCGGGTTTACACGCGATTCGCATCACAAAAGATGGCTTAGAAGGCGCTGCAGACCCTCGTCGTGAAGGTGCGGCTATCGGCCAATAAGAGAAAATACTCCCTTTTTACTCCCTGTCTTGTGCGAGATCTCTCACAAGGCAGTGAGTAAATATCGATATTTAACTGCGAAATTAAGCACCAAGATATCGTAACCAACTGAAAATAAACAATACGTACGTTTATCATTCAAATAATTATATAGAAATTCGCTTGTGCATCATTGCTGATAAATAAGGAATCGGTAATATGAATGGTGTCGGAAGGATGCTGACACGGAACAGGAAACGCCAAGGACTTGGTTATCTTCAGGATGAAGATTCGATTACTCAGGATGAATAATCGGCATGGATAGCGAAATGGACATTGAATGGACGCAATAGTAACTAGGATGGTTGCTACTAAGGAAAGACAATGGACACCTCTGGACGAGGAAAGGACTGAACATCAGGATGATGTAAAGGACACCGCTCAAGGAACAAGTGACGCGCGCTAACGAGGATTGTTGGCAGATCAGGATAAGATCAAGGACACCGCTAGGAAGGCGACGAAAGGAATACGCTGAAGGATAACAGCACACTATCATGGATTTGATGCATGGAGCACACTTAGTAGCCGGATTGCTGCGAGTAAGACTATAGACCCCGATGAGCGCAAGCTCTCGGGGTTTTTCTTTATCTGCCGTTTCATTTATTCCCTTCTCAGCAAATAAATCAAAGACCTTTGATTACAATTCTGACATTTAAAGCATTCACTTCTTAACCACTTCGGAGTAACGTAAGTCGAACTAGGCTCAACTAGTTTCATAACCATAATTAAACTAAGGACAATTCATGTCACACGTTACCTTCAAAGGCGCTGCTGTACCGCTAACAGGCACATTCCCACAAACTGGCGAACAAGCACCAAGCTTTGCACTTGCTGCAGGCGATCTTTCTGAACTGACTCTTGCTTCTCTTGAAGGCAAGAAAGTGGTTCTAAACATCTTCCCAAGCATCGACACAGCAACTTGTGCAACGAGCGTACGTACGTTCAACGCAAAAGCGGCTGAGCTTGAAAACACGGTTGTGGTTTGTATTTCTGCTGACCTACCGTTTGCTGCGGGTCGCTTCTGCGAATTAGAAGGTATTGAAGGCGTTCAACACGCTTCAACTTTCCGTTCTCCTGCGTTCGCATCAGACTACGGCGTAGCGATTGCTGAAGGCCCACTATCAGGCCTAACTACACGTGCAGTTGTGGTTGTTGATGAAAAAGGTGTGGTAACACACAGCGAGTTGGTTGCAGAGATCACTGAAGAACCAAACTACGAAGCGGCACTTGCAGCACTGTAAGTCTTCTTCCTAGGCAGGAATGCCTTAAGCTCGATTCAACCTATTTAGACTGGTTCCGAGCAATAAAAAGAGCAGCCATTGGCTGCTCTTTCTGTTTTTAATGCGGTTTACTTTTAAATACTGAACGGTTTTTAAATGCCGAAGTAGCAGATTACAGCTGTTCTAAACGAGCGTAAGCCGTTACTAACCACTTGATGCCTTCACCGTTAAACGCGACTTGAACTCGGCTTTGCGGGCCACTTCCCTCGAAGTTGATGATGGTACCTTCACCAAACTTAGGGTGCTTAACGCGAGATCCCAAGCTAAAGCCTGTTTCGTTGAAATTCTCTTTCACGGCAGTTTGGCTAAAGCGACCGCTGCTTGCAGGACGGCTCACTTGCGCTTTCATACGTACTTCATCCAGACAGGTCTCGGGCAGCTCACGAATAAAGCGTGACGGTTTGTGGTATTTGTCTTGTCCGTACAAACGACGCATTTCAGCGTAGGTGATGTACAGCTTCTCCATCGCACGGGTCATGCCGACGTAACACAGACGACGTTCTTCTTCTAAACGCCCCGCTTCTTCAGCAGACATCTGGCTTGGGAACATGCCTTCTTCGACACCCACCATGAATACCATTGGGAACTCTAGGCCTTTGGCACTGTGCAAAGTCATTAATTGAACCGCGTCATCAAACTCATCAGCCTGACCTTCACCCGCCTCTAACGCTGCATGAGTCAAGAAAGCAGTAAGCATGCTCATCTCATCCGCTTCTTCTGGCTTTTCAAACTGACGCGTTGCCGTTACCAATTCTTCCAAGTTCTCAATACGTGCCTTCGACTTTTCGCCCTTCTCTTGCTCGTACATCGCAAACAGACCCGACGATTTAATCACGTGGTCGGTTTGTTCATGCAGGCTAAGTTCTAGCGTGTCATCTTCAAGCGCATTAATCAGCTCGATAAAGCGACTCAATGCACCCGCAGCACGACCGGGTAGCACTTGCTCTTCTATCAAAGCAACACTGGCTTCCCACATGGTTGCACCACGATCACGCGCTGCAAGACGAATCGTTTCTAACGTTTTATCACCCAAGCCACGCGTTGGCGTATTAACCACACGTTCAAACGCCGCATCATTACTGCGGTTGCTCATTAAGCGCATGTAGCTCAAGGCGTCTCTGATTTCTTGACGCTCGAAGAATCGCATGCCGCCGTAGATTCGGTAAGGTAGACCACCTTGGATCAAAGCTTCTTCAAGAACACGAGATTGGGCGTTATTACGATAAAGCATCGCGGTATCTTCTAGCGCGCCGCCTTTCTCCTGCCACTCTTTGATTTTGCTAACCGTGAAACGCGCTTCATCAAGCTCGTTATAAGCCGAGTACACAGAGATTGGCTCGCCATCGTTGCCATCGGTCCACAGCTCTTTACCCATACGTTCGGTGTTGTTCGAGATAAGCTCGTTCGACGCCTGCAGAATGGTTTTGGTTGAACGGTAGTTTTGTTCAAGTCGAACCGTCGAAGCACCTGGGAATTCATCCAAGAACTTCTGAATATTTTCGATCTTCGCACCACGCCAACCATAGATAGATTGGTCATCATCGCCTACGATCATCACGCGACAATCTGGGCCAGCCATCATACGCAGCCAAGCATATTGGATGTTGTTGGTATCTTGGAATTCGTCGACAAGGATATGCTTAAAGCGTGCTTGGTAGTGCTCTCGGATGTGTTTCTTATCGCGTAATAGCTCATGCGATCTCAACAATATTTCAGCAAAGTCGACCAAGCCAGCACGGTCACATGCTTCTTGGTAAGCAGAATAGATCTTTAACCACGTTTGAGTTATTGGATCATGGTAGGCGTCAATGTGACTTGGGCGTAACCCCTCGTCTTTCTTGCCATTGATCCACCAAGACGCTTGCTTGGCAGGCCACTGCTTTTCATCAAGGTTTTGCGCCTTGATTAAGCGACGTAGCAAACGAATCTGATCATCAGAATCTATGATCTGGAAATCTTCTGGCAGCTTTGCATCTAGGTAGTGAGCACGAAGGATGCGGTGACAAATACCGTGGAAGGTGCCGTTCCACATGCCTGACGAACTACCCATCATCAACTCTTCAATACGACCACGCATTTCTGCTGCCGCTTTGTTGGTGAAGGTAACCGACATAATAGAGAACGGCGATGCTTGCTCTACACTTTGCAGCCAAGCGATACGATGCACCAACACTCGCGTTTTACCACTGCCTGCACCTGCCAGAATAAGTAGGTTTTCTAAAGGTGCCGCGACCGCCTCACGTTGTTTATCGTTTAGGCCATCGAGTAAAAGCGAAGGATCTATCATTGGATATGCTCACTACTGGGTATTTATACATAAAAGTTGATTATAACCTAAACACTAGGCTGCGTTTAGGATAATAAGAAGAAAAAACAATCAAAAATTAACATCATAAATTCAGTAACTTAAAAGATAAAACATCATTAATATTGATAATTTTTATAATACCGTGAAATTATTTCCCGGTTGTTCCTATCCTTTTTAGTAAGCAAGTTAACAATCCATTAACCTGCGATATCAAAATACTATTAAGTCCTAGAGGGAATGACTATGAAAAATTCTAATCTTGCTGTTACAGCTGCAATCACAAGTGTACTAGCGTTCGGCGGTGCAGTTCTTACATCAGCACCTGCGGAAGCAGCAGCAAAAGAAAAATGCTACGGCGTGGCAAAAGCTGGCCAAAATGATTGTGCAACTAAAACAAGCTCATGTGCGGGTACAGCAAAAGAAGACAACCAATCCGATGCATTCGTGGTCGTTCCTAAAGGACTATGTGGCAAATTATCAGGTGGTAATACTCAATCATCATAATTGAGCTGCTTAGTATGGTGAGCTGGTATTCAGCTCACCTCCACTTCTTGTTAGGAGAATCGTTGTGACTCAAACTCTTCACCCCAACGCAGGGGTTGGCCTTAGAACACCGCACTTGGACTTCTTTAGCCAAAATCCAGCCTTAGTAAGTTGGTTAGAAGTTCACAGCGAGAACTACTTCTTAGCTCAATCACCGCAACGCCAACAACTCAGAGAAATTCGTCACGCACACAACATCAGTTGTCACGGTGTTGGGTTGTCGCTAGGTTCTGTTGAGCGCATCAACCAACATCATCTTGTGCAATTAAAAGAGCTCATTGATGATATCGAACCCTTCTTAGTTTCTGATCATCTCAGTTGGAGTCAGACAGGTGGTCATTACTTCAATGACTTGTTACCGCTGCCTTATACCGAAGAAGCGCTAGAGGTCTTTTGTCGCAATGTCATCGAGGTACAAGACAGCCTGCAACGCCCTATGCTGATTGAGAACCCATCGAGCTACCTTGCCTTCAAGCATTCAACCATCCCAGAGTGGGAGTTTTTAGCCGAGGTACAGAAGCGCACCGAGTGTCGCCTACTGCTCGATTTCAATAATATTTTTGTCTCATCTTTTAATCATGGCTTCAGCTGTGAAGAGTATCTCAATGGAATACCGGCAGACAAAGTGGAAGAGATTCACTTGGCAGGTTTCACTAAGAAGAAACTCGAACAAGGCGAGATCTGGATAGACACCCACAGTAAACCTGTCTGTGACGAAGTGTGGCAACTCTATACTGACTGGATTGCACAACATGGTTTGCGCCATACCTTGATTGAGTGGGATCTAGATATCCCAGAACCACAAGTCTTATTGGCTGAAGCAACCAAAGCCAGTGATATCTTGTATCAACACGACAAGTTCAACCACAGGAGTCGCGCATCATGAGCCACTCCCTAGCAGATGTTCAATCAGAGTTTGCGAACGCCCTACGCTACCAAAACAGTGGTGAGCATTGCGACATAGTGAGCGACCATTTTACTGATGAGCAACGAATCCAGATTTACCGTAATAACTTTGTGATTAGCTTGAGCGAAGTACTTGCAGCGACCTATCCACTCACCGAGATGTTAGTCGGCGAAGAGTGCTTCCAACAAATGGCTCGTCAACATGTCTTAAGTTATCCATCAACCTCTGGTGATGTCAGCGGTTATGGGGAACACTTTGCACAGACTATCCAAGCCTTTCCTGCCGTTATTGAGGCAGCCCCTTATCTCGGTGAAGTGGCTTTATATGAATGGAAAAAAGATAGCTTGGTGAGATGCGTTTCAGAATCAAAAGCCGGCCAACGTCCTCTTGCTGGTTTAGCTGATGTGCCACCAGAGCAACAAGGCGCTTTAGTCTTTCATCTCAAAGATTCAATAACGCTCATTAATTCTAACTATACGATTATCGCGCTTGAACACGCTATCTATCAGCAACAACTCGATGGCTTAGACATCAACCAACCTGAGTTTGGGGTGTTAATACGAGCCGAGAATTCTCAGATTGAGAGTCACCACTTGGGTGAACAATGCCATCAGCTACTTCGCGAATTTCAATCAAGCCAAACGCTCGTAGCGATAGACCCTTCATTACTACAACATCTGAATACTGTCATGGCGCTTAACGTCATCTCAGGCTTTTCAATCAATGCCGAATTGGAGACATAATATGGATAACAACACAGTCACAAACATGATGGCTCAATACGACAGTTTGATTGAGAAATCACAAGCACTCTTTGTTCCGGTGCTACTGCTATTTTGTCGCCTATGGGTGGCGTGGGTATTCTTTAATTCTGGCCTCACAAAGATAGCGACTTGGGACAGCACCCTTTACTTGTTTGAGTTGGAATACCAAGTGCCATTGCTCCCTTGGGAGTTAGCCGCCTACATGGGTACCGCAGCTGAATTGATTCTGCCGGTATTCTTAGCGCTTGGCTTATTAACACGACCTATGGCAGCGGTGCTGTTCGTGTTCAATATCATTGCGGTTGTGTCTTACCCAGTGTTATGGGCGCAAGGCTTCTATGATCATCAGTTGTGGGGATTAATGATTCTTATCGTTGTCGTATGGGGCGCTGGGCCATTCTCACTTGATCGAATTTTGAAAGCACAGTTTAGAGGTTAGAACGAACTTTCATTCGCACTAAATTGATATACCCCAAAACGCAAAAAACCACTCAATTGAGTGGTTTCTTTTTAACTGGGATAAACTACTTATTCAGAAAAGCTTGTAGCTCTTCAGCAGAGATACCTTGCTCGGCTAGCTCTTTTGCTAGTAGCTGAACCTGCTCACCCTTACGAGACTCTACCACACGCTGAAATTGGTAAATGATGTCTCGCAAAGTATCGATTGGAACTTGTTTTGCCGCACTGCGAATACGCTCTTCACTTTGGTTGCCTAGCTCTTTAAGCAGTTTACCAAACATGACCTTTTCAGGTGCATCTTCCATTTGTTCTAAGACGCGCGCCATTTCGTAGGTTGTTAATGACATTACAGTATTTTCCGTTGGGGACTAACGTTTCAATGAGTGACAAATATACCATGTTTTAACGTTTCGCAAACCGCCATTTGTATATTTTGTCACCCTTGAGACTTACGCCTTAGCAAACGTGGTGTGCCACGACTTGCCTGCTTTGCTCGCAAGCACTAACAACGCAGGAACAATAAGGAACATTTGCAGCGCAATCATCACTTGAGACGTTAAATCAAGGCGTTGCATGGTACCAACAAGCAGCCCTGAGCCACTCATTTGGAACAAGCCAAGCAGTGCAGCAGCTGTGCCCGCACGGTCACCGAAAGGTTCAAGAGCCTTACCAGCAGCAGCACCGAGAATCCAAGCAAAACCCACTGAAGACAAGAAGATTGGCAGCATGAATGCAATTGGGCTAGCGTGTTCTGCAAGCACTAACATAATCACGCCCGCTAAACCCAGCGTTGAGATACCAACGACCAGTGCTTTATAGGTACCAAAGCGGTCCATAAATTTAGGTGCAGTAAACGCAGCTGCAATGTTGATGGCCGCATTAACACCAAACCAGAAAGTAAACTCTTTCATGGTCAGGCCTAGGTTTTCCATCAACACAACCGGTGCAGAGGTGACATAAGCGAGAATCACTGCCATCGCCATCAGACACAAGGTTGCGTGGAAAAGGAATGATGGTGTTTTCAATACTGACCAGTATCGCTCAAGCTTGAACACCGCAACCTTTTCTGTCGCAGGGTTAGACTCTTTCATTTGGAAAAATAAGATAGTGCCAACAACGACAGCGAAGCCTGCCATAAAGCTAAAGTTCGAACGCCAACCAAATTGATGAGTTAACCAAGCGCCAAGAATGGGTGCCAAAGCAGGAATAAAACAGATTGCACCATTAAGGTAGCTGATCATACGGCCACTCTTCTCTGGGCCAAATAGATCGCGAACCGTTGCAAAGGCTGCTACAGAAGTCGCACAAGCTCCTAAGCCTTGTAGCAGCCGAGCCATTAGCATCATATCAATCGATTGAGCTGCCCACGCCAAGCAAGCACTCAATGCATAGATACTAACACCTCCCAATGCAACGGTTCGACGTCCTAACTTATCAGCCAAAGGCCCAGCAAATAATTGCCCGACACCCATGGCGAATAAAAACCAGGTAATCGTATCTTGTGCTAGTGCATGTTCCACGTGAAACGCTGTCGAAATTTGTGGCAGAGCTGGTAGATAGATATCAATAGCCAAGGGGCTAAATAGAACCAACATTGCCAATAAAGCAACCTGCAGTTTACTAGGGGTTGGAAGCACGTTAGAAGGCACAAGATTCTCCGAATGAGTTAATTTAGGTGCATAATAACCAACTAAAGATATGAACAAAAATGGCATATACTCATTAGCATTATTCCAAATAGGAAACTCATATGAATATTGAGAAACTATCACGCCTCGACTTAAACCTACTGGTTTGCTTACAGGTGCTGATGGAAGAGCTAAGCGTCACTCGCACCGCACATCGATTGTGTCTGAGTCAATCGGCTGTAAGTAAATCGCTAGCCAAGCTTCGTGAACAATTTAATGACCCTCTTTTCACGCGAAGTGCACATGGCCTGCGACCAACTCCAAAAGCGGTTTTCCTTAAGCCTCGCTTAGAGACGTTGATCAACCAACTAGATGTCCTTACCCAGCCGGAAACTTTTATCCCCAATAACAGCGACCACAGCTTTCACATCGCTGCCGTTGAGAGTGTTTACCCACTGATTCTTCCGCACTTCTTACCGGCAATATTTCGACAAGCGCCTAAGGTCAATATCAACACCCACGCGTGGACCGAGCAAACCTTTAAGAAACTACAGCTTGGTGAACTAGATATTGGACTCACCGGCAAAGACATCGACATTAACGATGCACGTTTAACCATGCTGCCGCCAGACGACATCTGTGAGCAAGAGATCTATCGCGATGCACAAATGTGTGTGTTAAGACGCAACCACCCTGCTCTGAGTGGCAAATGGGATCTAGAAACCTACCTCGCCCAGCGTCATGTACAAGTAAGATGTGATGGTAACGACCGTTGGCTGCTCGATTACAAACTTGCCGACCTTGGCCACCAACGTGATATAGCTATCTCAGTACCGGACTTTAATAGTGCCGCTAGCCTGTGTACCTACACCGACTTTGTGTTTACCGCACCAAGCCACTTTACTTACCTTGTCGCCAAACAACTCGACTTAGTGGTTGTGCCTTTACCAATGGAATTCCCGCCGATGGCATACACTCTGTTTTGGCACCGTGATAGAGAAAATGACCCAGCGCTAACTTGGTTGCGAGATATCATCAAAGAAAAAACTCTGCATCTTAGATAAAAATGGCGTACAGCGTTTGCAGCAAACGAACAAAAGCGCTAGCTTATTGACCTAATAAGTCCCCTCATATGTATATCTACTGTGAGTGTTAACAAGGACCCTAACAATAAGGATAAACACAGATGCACAATATCACTGCTGAACGCGTTGATGCGGTTCGAGCTTGGCTTGAAACAAACAACCTAGATGCCGTTATCATTCCACACGAAGACGAATATTTAGGTGAATACGTTCCAGCTCATAACGAGCGACTTCACTGGTTAACAGGTTTCACTGGCTCTGCTGGTGCGGCGGTTATCACTCGTGAGAACGCTGCTATTTTTGTTGATGGTCGCTACACGGTTCAGGTTCGTAAGCAGGTACCAGCAGAGTTATTTGAGTATCGCCACCTTATTGAAGAACCGGCTTTAGATTGGATCATCACTTCTCTAGCACAAGGCAGCAAGGTTGCATTCGACCCACGCATGCACACCGCCGCTTGGTTGAAAGGCGCTCAAGCTAAACTGGCAGAGAAAGTTGAACTAACAACGCTACCTTCGAATCCAATTGATGAGCTTTGGTCTGATCGTCCTGAGCCGGTGGTATCTGATGTTCGCCTAATGGCAACAGATGCCGTAGGCCAATCAAGTGAAAGCAAACGTGCGGAGATTGCTGGCTTACTAAAAGCCAAAGGTGCTGATGCCGCTATCCTTACGGAACTCGATTCGATCTGTTGGTTGCTTAACATCCGTGGTTTGGACGTATCTCGCCTACCTGTTGTGCTATCCAACGCGATCATTCACGCTGATGAAAGCGTAGATTTCTTCCTAGACCCTACTCGTATTCCTACTGGCTTTGAAGCACACGTTGGCAATGGTATTCGTGTGTCTCACCCATCAGAGCTTGAAGCCCGACTTCAATCTTTAGAAGGAAAGAATGTATCTGTCGATTCAGGTACCAGCAACGCTTGGTACACGCTGGTTCTACAAAACTCTGGTGCTCATATCATTGAAGCAGCAGACCCATGCCTCATGCCAAAAGCAGCAAAGAATGAAACTGAAATTGCCGGCATGAAAGCGTGTCACATTCGTGATGGTGTTGCGATGGCGAAGTTCCTATCTTGGATTGATGCAGAAGTCGCGCAAGGTAATCTGCACAATGAAGCTGTGCTAGCAGACAAAGTTCAATCATTCCGCGAACAAGACCCAACGCTGATGGACCTAAGTTTTGACACAATTTCAGCAGCAGGCGGCAACGCAGCAATGTGTCACTACAACCACGAGAACCAACCTGAACCAGGTCAGTTAGAGATGAATACTCTGTACCTAGTCGATTCAGGTGGTCAGTACCTAGACGGCACAACCGACATCACTCGCACTATCGCAATTGGTCAGCCAAGCGACGAAATGATCCAGCAGTTCACGCTAGCACTTAAAGGTCATATCGGTATCGCGCGTGCACGCTTCCCACAGGGTACTCGTGGTTTCCAACTGGATATCCTAGCTCGCCAGCATTTATGGGCAGAAGGCTTCGACTACGACCACGGTACTGGTCACGGTGTTGGTCATTTCCTAAGTGTTCATGAAGGTCCTCAAAGCATCTCTAAGAAGCTAATCGACGTACCTCTTATTGAAGGCATGGTGTTATCAAACGAGCCGGGTTACTACCGTGCAGATGAATTTGGTATCCGTATCGAAAACCTAGAACTGGTGGTTGAGCTGCCAACTCAAGGTGACTTCTCAGTACTAACGTTTGAATCACTAACACGCTGTCCTATCGATAAGCGCAACATCAACGTCGATCTACTGACACGACCTGAACTTGCATGGCTTAACGATTACCACCAGAAAGTATGGAACGATGTTAGCCCATTAGTTGAAGGTGATACGTTGGAATGGTTACGCCAATCAACCACTCCACTTGCGCACGCTTAATGTTGCGCTAATTCAAACTTGATGAAATGAAAAACGGCTACCCTTGGGTAGCCGTTTTTATTTGTCGATTTAACTTCGTCGATGTTTCACGTGGAACATCAACCTATATGCTCATTATCCAGAGTAAGCACTGTGCCAGTCTCGCCATACAGGATCGAAACCACGTTGACGAATCATTGACTCAACATCGGCAGCACTTCGCTCGTCACTTATTTCAAACTGTTCGAGCTCTTCTTCACCTGAAGCATAACCACCAGGTTGGGTTTTAGACGCAGCAGACATACTGGTGATTCCCAATGGCAACACGTTGTCGCGGAAAGCTGCAGACTCACGAGTCGAGAGAGACAGTTCAACCTCAGGGTTTAATAAGCGATAAGCACAGATAAGTTGAACCAACTGTTTATCACTCATAATCGATTTAGGCTGTAAACCACCCTCACACGGACGAAGACGTGGGAATGAAATCGAGTAACGTGTTTGCCAATAAGTGCGCTCAAGATAGTCTAAGTGAGCGGCCACGAAGAAGCAGTCGGTACGCCAATCTTCCAAGCCAATCAAAGCGCCAATGCCTATCTTATCAATACCCGCTTTTGCCAAACGATCGGGCGTTTCGAGCCGGTATTCAAAATCCATTTTATTGCCACGCAAGTGGTGTTCCGCGTAGGTACTTGGGCTATAGGTTTCTTGGTAAACCATCACCGCATCTAAGCCGAGAGTTTTAAGCTCTGCGTAGTCATCTTGATCAAGCGGCTGCACTTCCATCGCAAGATAGTTAAATTGTGCCTTAATATTCGGTAGCACTTCACGGAAGTACTTCATCCCGACCTTGGTTTCATGTTCACCAGTCACCAACAGTACACTATCAAACTTCATCTTTTTGATAGCGGCACTTTCAGCATCGATTTCATCCAAAGTAAGTGTGCGACGCTTAATGCGGTTCTCCATTGAGAAACCACAATAAGTGCACGCATTTGCACATAAGTTTGAGAGGTACAATGGAATATATAACGACATTGTATTGCCGAATCGCTTGCGTGTTAATGCCAACGATTGTTGCGCCATCTGCTCTAAGTAAGGTTCTGCTGCCGGAGAGATTAAAGCCTTAAAGTCTTCCAAGTCGCGTTTAGGTTTACTCAGAGCGCGCTCAACATCCGCTGCCGTTTTACTGAAGATAGACATACCAATGTCATCCCAGTTGAGCTGTTTAAATCGATCAACAAACGTCATAGGGACACTACTCGTCTAGAAATGAAGTTAGCGGACTAGAAGCAACCGCGTGAGACACCTGACCAGCGAGACCAGAAAGGTAAGCCATACGGCCAGCTTCAACTGCCAGTTTAAAAGCAATCGCCATATCAACGGGTTGTTGAGAAGCCGCAATCGCAGTATTCACTAACACGGCATCCGCGCCCATTTCCATTGCACGAGCAGCATGAGATGGCGCACCAATACCAGCGTCAACAATCACAGGGACGTTCGCTTGGTCGATAATGATCTCTAAGAAGTCGGCCGAAGCGATACCTTTGTTCGATCCAATCGGTGCACCTAACGGCATAACCGCAGCACACCCCACCTCTTCCAATCGTTTACACAACACTGGGTCAGCGTGGCAATAAGGTAATACAACAAAGCCATCTTTCACCAGTTGTTCAGCAGCGTTAAGCGTCTCTATTGGGTCTGGCATCAAGTACTTTGGGTCCGGATGAATCTCAAGTTTTAACCAGTTAGTACCGAGTGCTTCGCGAGCCAAGTGTGCGGCAAAAATCGCATCTTTCGCGTTCTTCGCACCAGAGGTATTCGGAAGTAGATTAACGCCAGCATCAATAATTGGCTGCAAAATATCATCTTGCTCAGAACGAATATCGACTCTCTTCAGTGCCATGGTTGCCAGTTGAGAACCTGACGCTTCGATAGCACTCGCCATCAAATGTTTGTTTGCGAACTTGCCGGTTCCAGTGAACAGGCGTGATTGAAACGTTTTATCTGCGATGGTTAACATGGTTAGCCCCCTGCAATAGCTTGGAAAAGAGAGATGGAATCGCCTTCGTTGACGATGGTTTTTTGCCATTGACTGCGTGGTACAACCGCATTATTGATAGCAAATACACAGCCTAGATCGGGTAGTGAAAGCGCTTGGATGATATCCGCTAGAGACGACGATTGTGCAACCTGCTCTGGTTGCTCATTGATAGAGATCGTTATGTTGCTCATCGGGTTTCTTCTTCTAAATAGTTAACTGTAGATGTGCAGCAAACGGGGCATTCACTATCTTGAGTGACACTTAAGTTTTGCCAGTTCATCGTCTGACCATCAAACAGTTTGAGCTGATGTGTTGCAACTTGGAACTCACCAGTGCTAATACGTTGAATCGCAGCCAGTGCTTGGAGGTTGCCTATGGTGCCAACAACTGGGCCGGTGATGCCGCTATCGCTACAACGTGTCGTTTGCGGATGGTGACTGAACGGGAATAAACAGTGATAGCACCCTTTCTGCTTCTGATAATCAAAGACAATAAACTGACCTTTCCAGCCGATCGCAGAACCAGAAATCAAAGGCGTACTGCTGCCAAAACATGCTTGGTTAACCTGCTGGCGCGACTCAAAGTTGTCAGTACAATCCAACACCAAATCAGCGAGCATCACCTCAAGCTCAAGTTGGCTTTGAGTCATTCGCTTATTGATGATTCTTACTTGGCTTCGACCATTAAGCTCACTCAGTTGTTGCTTCAGAGCTGCAACCTTAGGTGAACCTAACTGACTTTCCTTGAACGCTACCTGTCGTTGCAGGTTAGACGAATCCACACAGTCATCATCAACCAATACGATTTTTCCGACACCGGAAGCAGCAAGATAGAGAGCTGCTGCATTTCCTAAGCCACCACAACCGATGACCAACACATGGCTATCTAATAGATTGCGTTGCCCTTGCTCACCCACTTCAGGGAGTGCGATTTGTCGTTGATAACGAATGAATTCGAAATCACTCAGCATGACTTAGCTCCTGAGTTACCTCATTAGCAGGACTTGTAGAACTGTCAGCCATTAATGCTTCGAAGAACTCAATCACTTGTTTTGGGTCTTCGGCTAACGTAATCGCACGTACAACAGCAAGGCTCGATACCCCACAACTCCACACCTGTGCAGCCGTCGACTGGTCAATTCCACCAATCGCAACCGTCGGATAACCAGTGAGTTCTTCTGTATATGGGATAGTATCAATCAGCTGCTGATAGAGAGATAAACGCACAAGCCCCTGAGGCTTCGATGGCATCTGCTTAGTGGTGGTTGGGAATATATGACCCAGCGCAATATAGCTTGGGTTGATTTGCACAATACGTAGCAACTCGTAATAGCCATGAGTCGAGAGACCGATCTTAATACCAGCTTGGCTCAATTGAGATAGGTTGGATTCTTCGATGTCCTCTTGACCCAAATGAACACCAAAAGCATCATGCTTGAGTGCCAATTGCCAATAGTCATTGATAAAAACCTGAGCGTTGTGCTCGCTACCGAGATCGATAGATCGTGCGATTTGTTGTTCTAAATCTGCTTGCTGTGGGTTCTTAATACGCAGTTGAACTGTGTTGATTCCAAGCTTGAGCAGCCTTTCGATCCACTCAACATCATCTACCACTGGGTATAGTCCTAGGCTACTCTTACTCAGTTCAGGGAACGAAAGTGATGTGCCTTGGTGCGCCCAACCAACACTCATATTCAGTCGCTCATCTTCGAGAACGGGAATAGGAAAGCTTTGGTAGTTTGCTGGCCATGTTCCACGTGAAACATTAGATGCTGCGCGAGCTAAAACCAGTGCATCTTCTAATGAGAACTCCAACGCCAACAAAGTAAGTAACCAAGCAAAGTGGCCACGACTATCTAACTCCTGATGAGCTGGAGTTTCACTCTTGATAGCACGATTTGAATCTAGTTGTGACCAGATATCCAATGCAGCTGAGTCATCTAAGACACCGATATAGATGGTATTCGGAGTTTGTGCCAAGGCATCGCGGACACCAGCTAGCGCCACTGAATGACTGTATTCAACGATATGATCAAGCTCACTTGAGCGACACTCCGCCAATGAATCAACATCATGAGCAAAACCAATAGATAACGCTTGCTGAGCATCAACGATAGAGAAGCATTGAGTTGGGCTTACACCCAACTCAACTGCATCGGTTGCCAAGCCTTGTCGCTTAGCAACCAATAGACAGCTTTGCACCTCTCCCGTTAGCTCAATATTTTGAGATGGGATAAGAATCTTCACTGTCATTATTCCTCTAATTGAGCTTCTTTTGCACCTACTGCAGGGTGATAAAGTTCAGAGCCAGTATCACGGAACTCTTGTGATTTCTGACGCATCCCTTCCAACGGATTATCAAGCATCTTAATCTCGATAGCCTGATCAGCTGCCACTTGTTCAGTGTCTTTCGCGTACTCTCGAACTTCTTGAGAGATCTTCATTGAGCAGAATTTAGGACCACACATTGAGCAGAAGTGAGCAACCTTGCCCGACTCTTGCGGTAAGGTTTCATCATGGAAAGAACGCGCAGTTTCTGGATCTAAAGCTAGATTAAATTGGTCTTCCCAACGGAATTCAAAACGAGCTTTAGATAATGCATTATCTCGGATTTGTGCGCCCGGATGTCCTTTAGCCAAGTCTGCAGCGTGTGCAGCAAGCTTATAAGTAATCAGGCCAGTCTTTACATCTTCTTTATTTGGTAAGCCTAGATGCTCTTTAGGGGTTACATAACAGAGCATCGCACAGCCGTACCAACCAATCATGGCCGCGCCAATTCCAGAGGTAATGTGGTCATAACCAGGGGCAATATCGGTAGTCAATGGACCTAATGTATAGAACGGTGCTTCATGGCAGTGCTCTAACTGCTCGTCCATGTTCTCTTTAATCAGGTGCATTGGTACATGTCCAGGGCCTTCAATGATCACCTGCACGTCGTATTCCCAAGCAACCTTAGTCAACTCACCCAAAGTACGTAATTCGGAGAATTGAGCTTCATCATTGGCATCAGCAATCGAACCTGGACGTAGACCGTCACCTAATGACAGAGCGACATCGTACTTCGCACAGATCTCACAGATCTCACGGAAGTGGGTATAAAGGAAGCTTTCTTGGTGATGAGCAAGACACCATTTAGCGATGATAGAGCCGCCACGAGAGACAATACCAGTCACACGTTTAGCGGTCATAGGAACGTAGCGAAGCAATAAGCCTGCGTGGATAGTAAAGTAATCAACACCCTGCTCTGCTTGTTCAATCAAGGTATCGCGCATCACTTCCCAGTTAAGGTCTTCTGCAACGCCATTCACTTTTTCAAGCGCTTGATACATTGGAACTGTACCAATTGGTACTGGGCTATTACGTAGGATCCATTCGCGAGTCTCGTGAATATTACGACCGGTAGAAAGGTCCATCACGGTATCTCCACCCCAGCGAGTTGACCAGACTAACTTCTCAACTTCTTCTTCAATCGAAGAACTTACTGAAGAGTTACCGATATTGGCGTTCACTTTCACTAAGAAGTTTCGGCCAATAATCATCGGCTCGGATTCAGGATGGTTAATGTTCGACGGAATGATAGCTCGGCCTTCAGCGACTTCTTTACGCACGAACTCAGGGGTGATTTCTTTCGGCAGGTTTGCGCCAAAGTTATGGCCAGGGTGTTGGTGGTTCAACTGCTCATCAGCAAATTTCTGACGTCCCATGTTCTCACGTATCGCAATGTACTCCATCTCAGGAGTAATAATCCCCTGACGAGCATAGTGCAGCTGAGTAACACATTGATCGCCAGTCGCGCGACGAATTCTAGGCAGATTACCGTAACGAAGGTCGTCTAGAGTTTCATCTTCTAAACGCTCTTTGGTATAAACAGAGCTTACATCGTCTAATAGTTCTGTATCACCGCGCTCTTCAATCCATTGCTCTCGTAACTTAGGAAGGCCACTGTAAAGGTCAATTTCGTGCGTAGGGTCAGTATAAACACCAGAAGTGTCGTATACATGAATTGGTGCATTAGGTTCGAATACAGGATCTTTTTTGGTACCACCAACAAGGCTATCTGCTAGTGATATTTCTCGTACAGGGACTTGAATGTCCTCGCGAGATCCTTGGATGTAAGCTTTTTTTGAATTTGGATAAGGTTGCACGGATAAAGAATCAATGAAATTCTTCGCTTCCAGTCTTGCTTGTTTACGACTCGACATAGCATTTTTCCTTGGCTTTTAGCCATTATTTATAGGGATAAAAATGCTTGACGGATAAGATGCTACAAGAGGGATCACAGCAAGAAAATACAGTTGTGATCTGGAGATAGATCTCTAGAAGGATTCTAGTTAGATATCTACTCTTGTTCCCTTCGCAGGTATTAGCCTGATCAGGTTCAACGGATCCCGAGTTAACGGTCTCAGCCATATGGCACTCCGACAAGTACGATCGAGTATATAAAAACGGCTTAGATAAACCAAGCCGAGCTGTTAACAAATCGTAAGAAAGTTTTAAGACTTTATCAGAAGTTGGAAGCCGATCCATGCGGCTGAAATACTGAGCACCACATTGAGCAGTACATTGAGTCCCATCTTGAAAAACGCGCCCTGCTGCATAAGAAGCACGTTATCCATCGAAAACGTAGAAAATGTCGTCAGGGCTCCAAGGAAACCAAGACCGATAATTTGTCTCCACGGCTCCGTCGCAACCATCTCATTTTCAAACGCGGCGATGAGCAATCCCATAATCAAAGAGCCAATCACGTTAACAGTCAGCGTACCGTAAGGAAAACCACGTCCCAACATCACAACGCATAACTCTGAAATCAAGTAACGTGAACAAGCACCAAACGCGCCACCGATGGCGATAAAACCTAGAATAGATAACTGACCCATGAATCCTCCCAAACAATAATCCCTATATTCTAGCTTTAACGCCGATAAAAGCGAGGGTAGAAACTAAGAATGCATGCGCAAATATTAAACGTTACAGGTGTCACTTAACTTCAATATATCCCATCAAACCCGTTTTCATGTGTTCGATAACATGACAGTGATACATCCAGCGGCCAGGGTTGTCGGCAACAAATGCGGCTTTAGCTCGACCGTTTTTTCCAAGTAACACTGTATCGGTATGGAAAGGCTCTTCAACTTTCTTCCCATCAAGTTCCAATACAGTGAATGTATGACCGTGAATATGAATCGGGTGATGGTATTGAGTGACGTTCTTAAGATCGAATATATAGGTTTTACCCAATTCTAAAGTCGCCAACGGTTCAGGGATATTATCTTTGCTCATCCCTTCCCATGCACGTTTATTAGTTAGCCAAAACTTAGGCATAGATTTTCCATCTTTAGATACTGGAGAAACCGCACCTTCCCATTCAAATAAAAAGTCGATTTCTTCTGCATTAGCCAAATCTAAGTTGGGCACAGGATTAAGGGGTAAAGAAGGTAGAGAGCGATTCTCAACAAGGGTTGAATCTACAACCTCGAACTCACACAAAGAGAAAGGAAAGCGCCCTTTCATTTGAAGGACGCTCACTCGCCCACCTGCTTTGGGTGCTATCAATCCAATATCCACTCGCATCCCTGGGCCTATTTTATGTTGAGTCAGTTTATAAGGTGTTTTTACAGGGTTACCATCAATGGCAATCACCCATGCCTCAGCCCCTTCGACAGCAATAGGATAAGTGATCGTATTATCGACATTAGCGATACGCAGCCTGGTCGTTGCATGTTGTTTTAACTGATAGACAGGCTCATGTATTCCATTAACGCTACTCCACTCTCCTGGCGTACCCATACGAGCACTGAGTCGTGGGATCATTAGATCTTTCCATTGGCCTTTCTTATCTATATGCCAATGTTTAAGCATCAGTGCGTGCTCTTCATCAAACTGCACTGGAATGCTCTCGTCTACGATAATAAGACCAACCAAGCCCATACCAAGCTGTTTAACGCTATTCATATGTGGGTGATACCAAAACGTACCAGCATCTGGTGGCGTAAATTCATAAATGAATGTTTCACCAGGCATGATCGGTGGCTGACTTAAGAAGGGAACCCCATCCATTTCGATGGGAATTCTTAAACCATGCCAATGAATTGTCGTCGGCTCTGATAGCTTATTCGTAAAGCGGATCGTAACCTTTTCACCCTGTCGACATCGAATCGTTGGTGCTGGAATCTGACCATTAAAGCCTAGAACATTAGTCTCAAACCCCGTCACGAGTTCAGCGGTTGAAGGCTCTGCCGTTAGGTCATAAACATACTTTCCTTGTTCATCAACCGCCCGTTTCATAGAGCAAGCAGGCAGTACAGTGAGTGCAGATATAGCGAGAGATGATTGAATAAACTTGCGACGGGAAATATCCATATTTGTTGCCTTTTAGTAATAACGACCAAAATGTAACAAAATATTGAGAATAATTCTCATAAAGAAGCGTGGTTTGTGCTGTTGGCTGTTTATAAAAGAGGCTGAGATAAGTAAGCACTTACACTTTTAAGGCTAGGTTTTAGTAAAGGTAGGCATTACCGACTAAAAATCGAACAAGTATAAAGCAAAAAGTTCTGCCGGGACGCGCAGTCTAGAGCCTTAAATATGGACGGAAGGAGAGATTAGACCGGGCTGGCGAGCTAGGGGAACGCCTAGTTATCCCAATATTGCTTCGTAGAAGCAACAGATGCAAAAAAACCAGCATTTCTGCTAGAGCCTTAAATATGGCAGGGGTGGAGAGATTAGACCGGGCTGGCGATCCAGCTCCCAACATTGCTTCGTAGAAGCAACAGATGCAAAAAAGCCCCAGCATTTCTGCTGAGGCTTCGTATATGGCAGGGGTGGAGAGATTCGAACTCCCAACACGCGGATTTGGAATCCGCTGCTCTGCCAATTGGAGCTACACC
>NZ_JALNTU010000022.1:0-37832 GCF_023161685.1 Vibrio sp. 1CM8B | reverse complement strand
TGCGATACTAGCTCAGTTGGTAGAGCGCAACCTTGCCAAGGTTGAGGTCATCGGTTCGAACCCGATGTATCGCTCCAGCTTTCTTCTAAAAAGCTACTAAGACTCTTTAAACCACCGTGTTTTTCTTTAGATCACAGAGTTTAAAGGCGACCTTAAGGGTCACGCTCTTTCTTTAATGCTGCGAAGCATAATCCCCCCAAAAAGCAAATAATCCTCCATCATGGTGGATATTTTTTTGTCTTAAATTTTTCTTAGCAACTGGAATGCTAGTAAACATCAGGTCTCTGAAGCAGATACTTGAGGTTTTTCATATCTATAAACAGACTTATCCACAAAATGTTAGGTGTGGATAACTTGGTTGATAAAGTTATTTCAGTCTTAATTCTTTACATATCCCTAAAAGATCTTTCTTGTTTTCAATATATTAGCTGAATTGTGGTGATCGTAACTTGTTGTTTTTTATCAAGTTGAATGCTTATCTTGAATTTGATAAAAGATCGTTAACTTGTTGTTTTTTGATCTTAATCATTTATCGGTACTGTGTTTAACTTTGTGCGGGTGTCGGAAGTTTACGAGAGTTCTGAATTTTTTCCACATTGTTAGAATTGAGAACAAGGTCAAACATTGTTCTAAAATTATGTGCAACGAGTTGTCTTAAATATTGGACTATCGATGTGGGTGTCGCTGTCAATCCTTGATGCCAAAAGGGCTAGGCGTCTCTTGGTAGCCCTTTCTCAACAATGCGTATCAATCTGTGCTTTTTGGTGAGGATTTTGCTGTTACTTTTTTGTACACCGTTATCTTCTTGCAGACTGCTAGAGTTGGGTAACTGCTGTAGTTGTTTATTCAAAGCCCACTCTATATGCACATCCAACATATCGTTTTTTCCTTGATGGGATTCCAGCGTTTCAACAATGCGTTGTTGGAATGGTGCATTGCCCATCGCAACAAAGATGTTGCGTAACCACTGGGTGTGGCCGATACGTCTTATTGCTGAGCCTTCCATTTTCTTTAGGAAGGTTGCTTCGTCCCAACTTGAAAGTGAAACCAGATCGGCTTCTTGGAAATCTTCTCTGCGGTGAAAGTCTGTTTGCTCTGTGAGTTCGGCATGACGATTCCACGGGCAAACTAACTGACAATCA
This sequence comes from Vibrio sp. 1CM8B, assembly GCF_023161685.1. Classification (NCBI taxonomy): domain Bacteria; kingdom Pseudomonadati; phylum Pseudomonadota; class Gammaproteobacteria; order Vibrionales; family Vibrionaceae; genus Vibrio; species Vibrio sp. 1CM8B. The sequence goes on along the minus strand of NZ_JALNTU010000022.1, from coordinate 36,690 downwards.
TCGCAACCGTAGATACGGTTACCAATAGCATCTCTATACTCTTCAGGGATCACACCATCATATTCAATAGTTAAGTACGAGATACATTTTCGCGCATCAACCACGCCATCAGCAATAATGGCACCCGTTGGGCAAGAAGTGATACATGCGGTGCATTTGCCGCACTCATCGACACTGGGTTCATCCGTTGGAAGAGGGATGTTAACCAACAGCTCCCCTAAAAAGAACCAAGAGCCAGCGTCTTTATCAAGAATTAATGAGTGTTTACCTGTCCAACCCAACCCGGCTTTCTGAGCGAGCGGTCTTTCCAAAATAGGTGCTGAATCGACGAAAGGGCGTGAGTCTAAACTCTCGACCTCTTTTTCAATTCTTTGTCCCAGCTTTTTCAACTGGTTACGGAACAATTTGTGATAGTCGCGGCCTAAAGAATAACGGCTGATGTAGCCTTGAGTGGTATCGCTTAGGTTAGAGGCAAACTGAGCTTCTGGTGGTAGGTAATTCATTCGAGCGCTGATCACTCGAATTGTGCCTGGGTGAAGTTCATCAGGACGTGCACGCATCATCCCATGTCGAGCCATCCAATCCATTTCGCCGTGATTGCCAGCATCTAGCCATGCTTGAAGAGGGGCTTCGTGTTCACTTAAGTCAACATCGCAGATGCCAACTTTTTGAAAGCCTAGCTCTTTTCCCCAGATTTTAATTTTTTCAGCAAGATGGTCTAGATTCATGGCTTAATTCTTATTTTCTCTGTTTTACAATTAGAGATAAGGCTAATTAAAATTAGGTTCGGCAAAAATGGGGGCGGATCTTAACGGATCTTAGTGGTGTTGACCAGAACAGACGCGTTTTGAGCAGTATTTTTCATAGAACTTACACTTGAGTGCTTGTCTCCCAAAAGCATCACGGTTTACTATTCTTGTTCTTTTGATTTTTATATAGTCAACGATCGATTTTTAGAGAACGTATTCATGAGCACGAAACAATTTACTTTGAAAGATGAACAAGCAACGATTCAATTAGGAACGGAGCTCTCTAATCTTTGCTCACAGCAGACGACTATTTATCTGCATGGTGATCTTGGCGCAGGTAAAACGACCTTCAGTCGTGGCTTTGTAAAAGCACTTGGCCATCAAGGAAATGTAAAGAGCCCAACGTATACTCTAGTTGAACCTTATCAACTTGCCGATTGGCAGGTGTACCACTTTGACCTTTATCGCCTAGCCGATCCTGAAGAGTTAGAGTTCATGGGAATTCGTGACTACTTTACTCCGGATGCTATCTGTTTGGTTGAATGGCCTGAGAAAGGTTATGGGATGCTACCAGAAGCCGATTTGGATATTGATATTCGTTACCAAGACGATCACCGTATTGTTTCTTTAACCGCTAATAGTGAATACGGACAGCGCTTACTTAGTCAGTTGGAGTTATGTTGATTTCTAAACGCCTTATTTCAACAGTGGCCATGATGGCTGCTGTTTTTTCTATACTGTTTTCTTCACTTGTTTCTGCAAACTCACTGAAAAGTTTAAGGGTTTGGCCTTCTCCAGAAGAAACTCGTGTGGTTATCGACTTAAAATCAGAAGCGGACTTTAGCTATTTCACCCTGAGTAGCCCGAGTCGTTTAGTGGTCGATTTAAAAAATACCAATCTTGCGACTAAGTTACCGGTCGTGGTGAAAGACAGTCCTGTTTTGTCTAAGATTCGTAAGAGCTCACCACCAAACAAAAACACCTATCGCTTGGTTTTTGAATTAAAGAAGTCGTCTAAAGCCGAGTTGTTCAAACTGAGCCCGACTCCGGGTGGTCAGTATGGACACCGTTTGGTGATCGACTTACCTCATGGTGCGGCAAGTAAAGCGACATCGACGCCGAGTAAGCCAACGGTAAGTAAGAACATTAATCAGGTTAAGCGCCAGAAAGACATTCTAATTGTGATTGACCCTGGCCACGGCGGTGAAGATCCTGGCTCAATCGGTCCATCTCGTAAGTATGAAAAAGACGCGACTCTGAGTATTTCTAAGAAGTTAGCAGCTCAACTGAATGCGGTCCCGGGGATCAAAACTCGTATGACTCGTAATGCTGACTACTTTGTGAACCTGAATCGACGTGTTGCGATTGCTCGAGAGAATGAAGCTCACCTGTTGATCTCTATTCACGCCGATGCCTTTACTACGCCTCAACCAAGAGGTGGTTCGGTATTTGTGTTGAATACTCGACGTGCGAATACCGAGATCTCACGCTGGATTGAGAACAAAGAGAAACAGTCAGAATTGCTGGGTGGCAGTGGTGCAGCGTTCACCGGCAATATTGATGATAAGAACGTAAACCAAACCCTACTTGATTTGCAGTTTAGTCACTCACAGAAAGAGGGCTACAAACTGGCAACGGCGATTCTGTCTGAAATGGGTAAGGTTGCGAAGTTGCATAACAGTAAGCCGATTAACACCAGTTTAGCAGTATTACGTTCACCACAGATTCCATCAGTACTGGTAGAGACTGGCTTTATTTCTAATCCGACGGAAGAGAAGCTTCTTTTCCAACGTTCGCACCAAGATAAATTGGCACGAGCAGTGACTAAAGCGGTCGTTAAGTATTTGAAGGCTAACCCGCCTGAAGGGATTATCTTATCTAACGCAACGTCATCAACGGGTAGCGTGAGCCAACATAAAGTCTCTCGTGGCGAGTCTTTGTCTGTGATTGCGAGCAAATATGGTACGTCGACACAGACGTTGATGAAGTTCAACAATCTGAAATCGAGCAGCCTAGCAATTGGCCAAGTACTTAAGATTCCAGGCAGCGCTTCAAGTTCATCATCAAGCAGTGCGGTTAAAACGAAGACCATAACTCACACGGTTAAGTCTGGAGAGTACCTAGGTAAGATAGCCAGCCGTTACAAAGTATTGGTGGCAGATATCAAACGTGAGAATCGCTTGAAGTCTGAAACATTGAGAGTCGGTCAGAAGTTACGTATTACGGTTGAAGTGAAAGATGTTCCTCTGCGTAAACACAAAGTTGCAAGAGGTGATTACCTTGGCAAGATTGCGTCGAAATACGGCGTGAGCGTCAACAGCATTCGCCAAGCGAATAAGCTACGATCTGACAGCCTAGCTATCGGCCAAGTGTTGATTATTCCTCACAAGTAGTCTTGGGAATACTAAGCGGCTTCAGGTATATCAATGTTAAAAAAGAAGAACTAGTGCAAACGTAACAGCGTTTCCATCAATGGCAGTAAGGTAGCTATAAATATGACGATCAAAATACTGCCAGCTCGGTTAGCTAACCAAATCGCAGCGGGTGAGGTGGTAGAAAGACCCGCTTCTGTTGTAAAAGAGTTGGTTGAGAACAGTTTGGATTCGGGTGCCACTCGTATCGATATTGATATCGAGAAAGGTGGCGCTAAGATGATCCGCGTTCGTGACAATGGTAAGGGCATCGTTAAAGATGAGCTTGCCTTGGCGCTGAGTCGTCATGCTACCTCCAAAATCCACACTCTTGATGACCTAGAGGCGATCGTCAGCCTCGGTTTCCGTGGTGAAGCGCTGGCGAGTATTAGCTCGGTTGCGCGCTTAACCATGACTTCACGTCCTGCCACTCAAGATCAAGCTTGGGCAGCGCACAGTGAAGGTCGTGATATGCAGGTCAAACTGCAGCCTGCGGCGCACCCTATTGGTACTTCGGTTGAGGTGTTGGATCTGTTCTTCAATACACCAGCACGCCGCAAGTTCTTACGCACCGAGAAAACCGAATTCACGCATATCGATGAACTGCTTAAACGCATCGCATTGAGCCGTTTCGATGTGACGATCAACCTTCGCCATAACGGTAAAATGATTCGTCAGTACCGTGCTGCTAAAACACAAGTTCAAGCAGAAAAGCGTATCGCTGCGGTATGTGGCAATCCTTTTGTTCGTCATATGCTTAAGATCGAGCTTGAGCACCAAGGTCTAAAACTCCATGGCTGGATCACCACGCCAGAAGGAGCAAGACAACAAAGCGACCTGCAATACTGCTATGTGAATGGTCGTATGATGCGTGACAAGCTGATCAACCATGCGATTCGTCAAAGCTACGAAACCAGTCTGCGTCCAGACCAATTCGCGACGTATGTGTTGTTTATTGAACTTGACCCGCATCAGGTGGACGTGAATGTTCACCCTGCAAAACACGAAGTACGTTTTCATCAAGCGCGTCTTGTGCATGACTTTATTTACCAAGCATTGAGTGATGGTTTAGCACAGAGCAAGCAGATCGATGCTGCACCGATCAATCAGTCGGCTTTTCATCAATCAGAAGTGATTCATCATCAGCAGGATAGTACGAGCTCTGAAGTTTATGGTGTTGCAAGTTTCGCTGAGCCAGAAAGCGTAATGTCTAGCAGTTCGGATCAAAGCCAAGTTTCGGATAGGGTGCGACACGCTATTGAGCAAACGCCTGCCTACCCGAGAAAAGCAGAATCAGAGCACGCTTTTGATAAGCCTCAACACAGTGTTAATGATGCTGGGCGATACTATGCTCCATCAACCAGCTCAAGTTCATCTGCTGGCCGAAGCTCGTCTGCTAGTGAAAGCAGTTTTACCGGTTCTCCTCGCCAAGAGTGGATAGAGTCTCGACCTGAACCTAAAAAAGAGAAAGAGCCACACCAGCATCATGGTGACCCCGCGCCATCTAAGCGAGAAGTGAAAGCCTATAAAGAGCTTCTGAAAACGCCTGATTTTGATGTTCAAGTTGTACAGCCTTCATCTTCTCAAGCGCATGTGGCACCAGTAGATAACGTAGAAAATATAGAAGCTAAGCCTGCTCAACAGAATCCCGTTAACTTGAAGCCAAGAGTACCTGTAACGGACTTGGGCAAAGCGGTCTCGATTGTGGAACGTCAGTATCTGGTAATGGGCAATAAGAACGGCAGTGTGCTGGTTTCCTTGGCTAAGGCTGAGTTATTGCGTGTTGTTGGTCAGCTTGATACTCGAGGGGGCGCGTTAAAAAGCCAACCGTTATTGGTGCCCTTATCGATTAAGCTGGGTAGTGAACTTGTCGAAGTTGCTAAGGCGCTGAGCCAAACTCTGGCATTACTGGGGATTGAGCTTAAGGCGCGAAACAGTGAGGCGGTAATGGTGATGGGCGTACCTTCTCCTTTAAGGCAGCAAAACTTACAAATTTTGATCCCAGATCTGTTATCTTACGCGGCTTCATTAAATGCTCAGATTGTCGATAATCACTCGGCTAATGTTTCCAGTGACCTGTTGCCATTATTGGTCAACTGGATCGGGATTCAAACCGCACAAGTAAAAAGCGACTACACTTTATCTGAAGCGGTTCAACTAGTTGGGGAACTTGAACAACTTTGGCATGGTCTACTTCCATTAGATGATCCTGAGTTTGTTAATCCTATCGACTTTTCAGCGACTATAGCCGCGTTTACGGTTTAATTTTTTCGCGACGACATTTGTCTTTTTAGCTGAATACGTCGCGACACAAAGCCCTTTGCTAAAAAGCGCTAAAACAGAGAAGCAAATACAAAATATCATGACTGAAAAATTACCTTTAGCGTTGTTTTTAATGGGCCCAACGGCATCAGGAAAAACAGATTTAGCTATCCGCTTACGTCAGAAATACCCAGTAGAGATCATCAGCGTCGATTCGGCACTTATCTACAAAGACATGGATATCGGCACCGCTAAACCGGATGCGCAAGAGCTTGCACTGGCACCTCATCGCTTGATTGATATTTTGGATCCAAGCGAAGCGTATTCTGCGGCAGATTTTCGTCGTGATGCGATCAATGAAATGAATAAGATTGTAGCGGAAGGCAAAATCCCGCTACTTGTTGGTGGCACAATGCTTTACTACAAAGCATTGTTGGAAGGTTTATCGCCATTACCCGCAGCGGATCAAGAGATTCGTAAGCAGATTGAAGCGGAATCTATCGAACAAGGTTGGCAGGCATTGCACGATCAATTAAGAGAGATAGATCCCGTATCCGCTGAAAGAATACACCCAAATGATCCACAAAGGCTTTCAAGGGCATTGGAAGTTTACCGAATTTCGGGTAAAACATTAACAGAGCTAACTCAAACGAAAGGCGATAGCCTGCCATTTCGTGTAAAACAATTTGCAATAGCTCCCAAGGAAAGGAAAGAACTTCATCGCCGCATTGAGCTGCGTTTCGAGAAGATGATAGAAGCAGGATTTGAAGAGGAAATGAAGGCGTTGCACGCCAGAGAAGATCTTCATCCTGAACTGCCATCGATCCGATGCGTTGGTTATAGGCAGATGTGGGATTATTTAGACGGTAATTGTGATTTAGACGAAGCGGTTTTCCGTGGTGTCTGTGCAACCCGTCAGTTGGCCAAGCGACAAATCACCTGGTTGCGCAGTTGGGATGATTTAACTTGGTTAGATAGCGAAAACATTGATCAAGCGTTAGAAACTCTTTCAGATGCAATAGCATCTGATTAGTATTGCTGTGTATAATGTGATCGCTTTTGCGTGAATATACTCTGGAAAGGATCCGTTATTGAGGCTTTTAAAAAATCACAGCCTTTCAATAACAACGGAGTTTTTTTATTCATTTAGCTCAGATGCAAAGGCCGCACCTTTTTGTGCACCACTAGCTAAATAATTACAACAAAATACAAATAAGGAAAATAAAATGGCTAAGGGGCAATCGCTACAAGACCCATTCCTAAATGCACTCCGTCGTGAGCGCATTCCAGTCTCTATCTATCTTGTCAACGGCATTAAGCTGCAAGGTCAGATCGAGTCTTTCGATCAATTCGTGATCTTATTGAAGAACACAGTAAACCAAATGGTTTACAAGCATGCGATTTCTACTGTGGTACCTGCACGTGCAGTTAGTCACCACAGCGGCGAACAACGCACGTCATCTGATCGTCCAGAGAAGACTGAAGATTAATCGTTCAATTGATACAGCTTACGCTGTAATAAGGAGTTGGTTGCTTGTTTGACCGTTATGAATCCGGCGAGCGAGCCGTACTTGTTCATATCAACTTCACGCAAGAGGGAGAGTGGGAAGACCTAAGTGAATGTGAAATGCTGGTCTCCTCAGCGGGGGTAGAAACGCTACAAGTGATTACTGGTAGCCGACAATCCCCACTCCCTAAATACTACGTTGGAGAAGGTAAAGCCCTAGAAATCGCACAAGCTGTTCAGCTAACCGGTGCTGAAATTGTGATTTTTAACCACTCCCTATCTCCTGCCCAAGAGCGAAACCTCGAGCAATTGTGTAAATGTCGTGTGATTGATCGCACGGGTTTGATCTTAGATATCTTTGCACAACGTGCGCGAACTCATGAAGGTAAGCTACAAGTTGAGCTCGCCCAACTTCGTCATATCTCTACCCGATTGATTCGTGGTTGGACTCACCTTGAAAGGCAGAAAGGTGGCATTGGTCTTCGTGGTCCAGGTGAAACTCAACTGGAAACCGATCGACGTTTGTTGCGTGACCGTATAAAGGCAATACTGCGTCGTTTAGCGAAAGTCGCTAAGCAGCGTGAACAAGGACGACGTGCTCGTAATCGAGCTGAAATCCCAACAATTTCTTTAGTTGGTTATACCAACGCAGGGAAATCAACACTTTTCAATCGCATCACAAGTGCGGGTGTTTATGCGGCAGACCAACTGTTTGCAACCTTAGACCCAACACTACGTAAGATTGATTTGGCAGATGTCGGTCCTGCAATTCTCGCAGATACCGTAGGTTTTATCCGTCATCTACCACACGACTTGGTCGCTGCGTTCAAGGCAACATTACAAGAGACGCAGGAAGCTGACATTTTGTTACATGTTGTTGATGCCAGTGATGACCGTTTTCGTGAGAACATTCAGGCTGTTCATGAAGTATTAGAAGAAATCGATGCTCATGAAGTGCCAACCCTTGTAGTCATGAACAAAATTGACTGCATGGAAGACCAAAAACCTCGAATTGAAAGAGACGAAGAGGGCGCACCTCGCGCTGTTTGGGTTTCTGCAATGGAAGGAGAAGGTATTGAACTGCTGTTTGAAGCTTTAACTGAGCGTTTAGCTAGCCAGATGGTTCAATTCCGGTTGTGTATTCCACATCAACATCAGGGGCGTATTCGCAGCTTATTCTTCGAGATGAAATGTATTCAACAGGAAGAGTATGATGAAAATGGTAACTTGTTGATAGATATCCGAATGCAACAAATAGATTGGTCTAAACTTGAAAAAAGAGAAGGGGCGCTCTTAGGTGACTTTATCGTTACCAAAGAGACTGCTACAGTATAACGTCATATCAAATGATGGAGCTTTCTAATGGCGTGGAATGAGCCTGGAAATAATAACAACGGCGATAATAACGGCCGCGATAATGACCCTTGGGGTAATAAAAACAATCGCGGCGGCCGAGATCAAGGACCGCCAGATCTAGACGAAGTGTTTAGTAAACTAAGTCAAAAGTTAGGTGGCAAGTTTGGTAAAAAGGGTGGCAACGGTAACGGGCCATCTATTGGTGGTGGCGGTGCAATTGGCTTTGGTGTCATTGCCGTTATTGCTATTGCTATCTGGTTCTTCGCTGGTTTCTACACCGTTGGCGAAGCAGAAAGAGCAGTAGTACTTCGACTGGGTCAGTTCGACCGTATCGAAGAACCTGGTCTTAACTGGCACCCACGCTTCATCGATGAAATCAAAGATGAGCAACTAGTAAACGTTCAAGCGATTCGTTCTCTACGTGCTGCTGGCACGATGCTAACGAAAGATGAAAACGTTGTGACCGTTGAAATGGGTGTTCAATACCGTGTTTCTGACCCATACAAGTACTTGTATCGTGTAACGAATGCAGACGACAGTTTACGCCAAGCAACCGATTCTGCGCTTCGTGCGGTAATTGGTGACTCACTAATGGATAGTATCCTGACAAGTGGTCGTCAACAGATTCGTCAAAGCACTCAAGAAACGTTGAACCGTATTATTGATAGCTACGACATGGGTATTCTGATTGTTGACGTGAACTTCCAGTCAGCACGTCCACCTGAGCAAGTGAAAGATGCATTTGATGATGCTATCGCGGCTCGTGAGGATGAAGAGCGTTTTGAACGTGAAGCTGAAGCTTACCGAAATGACATTCTTCCAAAAGCAACAGGTCGAGCTGAGCGTTTGAAGAAAGAAGCGGTAGGTTACTCAGAGCGCACAGTTAATGGTGCTCTAGGTCAAGTTGCTCAATTCGAGAAACTGCTACCTGAATACCAAGCTGCTCCTGAAGTAACACGTAACCGTATGTACCTAGATACAATGGAAAAAGTGTACTCAAGCACATCGAAAGTCCTGATTGATTCTGAATCAAGCGGTAACTTGCTATACCTACCAATTGATAAGCTAGGCGCACAAGGTGGTTCTCAGTCGGGCACTCGCCCTGCAAAAGCATCATCAACTTACGATCAAATTGAGTTAGAAACTCAAGCGGATCCTAAGCCTAGTACTCAAACTCGTTCAGACAGTTCACGCCAAGGGAGATACTAATAATGCGTAAATTAATGATCCCTGTATTAGTTGTGACGATTGCCCTTCTATTGATGTCACTATTTGTGATTCAAGAAGGCGAGCGTGGCATGGTAATTCGTTTTGGTCGAGTTCTCGATGACAACGGCGTATCACGAATCTATGAACCAGGCCTGCACTTTAAACTGCCTATGTTTGATCGCGTAAAAGTACTTGATGCTCGTATTCAAACGATGGATGGCCGTTCTGACCGTTTCGTAACATCAGAGAAAAAAGACGTTCTAATTGATACTTACGCAAAATGGCGTATTGCTGATTTTGGACGTTTCTATCTGAGTACTGGCGGCGGTAATATCATGACGGCAGAAGCACTTCTTGAGCGTAAAGTGACAGATGTTCTTCGTTCTGAAATTGGTTCTCGTGAAATTAAGCAGATTGTGTCAGGCCCTCGTAATAAGGACATCCTGCCAGACTCTGCTGATAGCGAAGTCGTCACAACGGTAGCGGCTGCAGAAGCACTAGAAGTTGATGGCGAACGCGATAAGATCATGGAAAACGTTTTGTCTGGAACGGCAGAAAGTGCGATGGCTGATTTAGGTGTTGAAGTTGTTGATTTCCGTATGAAGAAGATTAACCTTCCTGACGAAATCAGTGAATCTATCTACCGCCGTATGCGTGCAGAACGTGAATCGGTTGCTCGTAGACACCGTTCTCAAGGTCGTGAGAAAGCGGAAGTTATCCGTGCTCAAGCTGAGCTAGAAGTGGCAACAGTTCTTGCTGAAGCTGACCGTACAGCTCGAATCACTCGTGGTGATGCGGATGCAGAAGCAGCGAAGATCTACTCTGATGCGTTCAGCAAAGATGCTGAGTTCTACGGCTTCATGCGTTCATTGCAAGCTTATGAGACATCATTTAGCGATAAGAGTGACATTCTAGTACTGGATCCGAAGACAGACTTCTTCCAATACATGAATCAAGCAAGCGGCGCTCCAGCAAAATAAGCTGATGCGTTAGCGAATGCTTAGCTCAATAAGCAAAATACGTTAAAACTTAAAAGGCTCCCATTGTGGGAGCCTTTTTGTTTTCTATGCGTTGAATACTGACCATTGAATCTTCGAGGGAGATTGAGTAACAGCTCCGTGCTTTGGAAAACCTAACGGTAGGTCATGAAAGCGATAACCGCTCCAGCCACCACAAGACAGCCTCCAATGCGGCGCAGTTGCGTGTCTGGCTGCTCGCTCAGTTGTGCGACCATGTTTCTCCAGCCATTGGGTGCAATTAAGGGACCGAGCCCTTCCACAATAAGTACGAGCCCAATAGCGAGCCAAATTGATTGAGACATGGTTCTGCCTTTTGTCTGTAAAAAAGCAATGATATCAGTATCTTTACACATCTGCCCCCAGTTATGGCTGGTTTATTTTTGTACAGCGTTAACGTTTATGAACAAAAAGTGACTGCAAGAAGTGTGATTCAGTGCTAGAATCCATTTTTAATTAGCAACAGAAATTGGAAAGATGGGAAATAACGTAGTCGTTCTAGGCACCCAATGGGGTGATGAAGGTAAAGGTAAAATCGTTGACCTTTTAACTGAAGATGCAAAATACGTGGTTCGCTACCAAGGCGGTCACAATGCAGGTCACACACTTGTAATTGACGGTGAAAAAACCGTTCTTCACTTAATTCCATCAGGCATCCTACGTAATAACGTTAAATGTGTTATTGGTAACGGTGTAGTATTATCGCCTGACGCACTTCTAAAAGAAATGAAGCCTCTTGAAGATCGCGGTATTCCAGTACGTGAACGTCTTTTCATCTCTGAAGCTTGTCCTCTAATTCTTCCGTACCACATTGCAATCGACAACGCGCGTGAAATCGCTCGTGGCGCTAAAGCTATCGGTACAACGGGTCGTGGTATCGGTCCTGCTTACGAAGATAAAGTTGCTCGTCGCGGTCTACGCGTTGGCGACCTTTTCGATAAAGAAGCATTTGCTGAGAAGCTAAAAGAAGTGATGGAATTCCACAACTTCCAACTAGAGCACTTCTACAAAGCTGAAACAGTAAGCTACGAAGAAGTTCTTGAGCAAGCGATGAGCTACGCAGATATGTTAACTGCGATGGTTATCGACGTAACTGACGAACTAGACGCAGCACGTAAGCGCGGCGACAAGATCATGTTCGAAGGTGCTCAAGGTACGCTACTAGATATCGACCACGGTACTTACCCATACGTAACGTCTTCTAACACGACTGCTGGTGGTGTTGCTGCAGGTTCTGGTTTCGGTCCTCGTCACATCGGTTACATCCTTGGTATTACTAAGGCTTACTGTACTCGTGTTGGTTCTGGTCCATTCCCAACTGAGCTATACGATGGCCTTGAGAAGCAAGACCCAGTTGGTAAACACCTAGGCGATGTTGGTCACGAGTTTGGCGCAACAACTGGTCGTCTGCGTCGTACTGGTTGGTTCGATGCTGTTGCTATGCGTCGTGCAATCCAAATCAACTCTCTATCTGGTATGTGTCTAACTAAACTAGACGTTCTAGATGGCCTAGAAGAACTAAAAATCTGTACTGGTTACAAGATGAAAGATGGTTCTATCCTAGAAGTTTCTCCAATGGCTGCTGAGTCATTCGAAGAAGCGACGCCAATCTACGAAACAATGCCTGGTTGGTCTGAAAACACATTTGGTGCTAAATCTATCGACGCGCTTCCACAAGCTGCTCTAGATTACATCAAGCGTATCGAAGACCTAACTGGCGTTCCAATTGATATCGTATCAACTGGCCCAGATCGTAACGAAACTATCATCAAGGTTCACCCATACGGCGCGTAATGCCCGCTGAGTGATTACCAGGCACGAACAGTGCTTTGATAATGAAATAGTTTTCTAAAAGCCGACTTTATTCAGTCGGCTTTTTTGTACCTGTAATTTGATAACGAAGTCGTCTTTGATGATCTTTTGAACGCCATCTGGCAAAATATTGCCCATTAGCGGCAAGTTTTGTCTAAAGCCGTCGGGGTTATTGCCGATACAGATATCATGGAAAGTGAAGTTCACCCTGTTTTGTGCGTGTAGAAATCCTCTGCACCCCTCAATAGATAACTTTAGCGACAGATAATAGAGTGCAGGTATGAAGCTACGAATAGTGGCAGCTTCATTAGTAATGGCGCTGAGCTCACCCTTGAGTCATGCAAATTTGGCTGATGTGGGAGAGCCCGTTCCAATATATACAGAAGCTGAACTGATTAATTTAATCGAAAATAATCAACATCTAGAGCGAGTGAAAGCTGATAAGTGCCAGTTAGTTGAAGATATCGTTGCTCGCGCAACGCGTATTAGCTTGCCTTCTTATGAGTTTTTATACGGTGATATGTTGGCTTGGGGTGTGTGTGTTCCACAAGATGTAGAGCTTGGCCTTTACTATATGGAGAACGCGGCACATCAAGGTTTACCCGCTGCATTAGAGCAGTTAGGTCGTTATTACTCTCGTGGTACTTTGGTACAACAAGATCAAGAGCGTGCGATTCCGTATCTACGTGAAGCGGCCTCTATGGGTAACTTAAGTGCGAGCATTCACTTAGCGGAACTCTTGTTACGTGACTACGGCAGCCCATTGGATTATGAAGATGCTTACCGTTGGTTGTATAACTCGGTAACCGCAGACCAAAGACAACACAGACGTATTACTGTGCTTCGTAGCGGTCTGGAACAGAGAATGCCAGACAATATTATTGCTCGAGCAAAACGTCGAGACGTGTTCTGGTAATACCGAGCAAAAAACCTGTAATGATCCCTGCACTCATTGTTACAGGAAACAAGACTTAAAAAGCCCCTCCTAATTTAGTTAGTGCGGGGCTTTTTACGTTTAGATGGTCATGCTATTCGATTGCGAGTTTATTGAACAACTTCACCAGACTCAATCACCGTTTCACGAACAACCTTAGTGAAATCGAGTGCTTCTTGGCGGATCTTATCTTCGTCTACCGTTAGCATGTCGCGATCTTGCATGATGATCTTGCCATCAACGATGGAATGACGAACATTGCCTGAGTTAGCTGAGTACACCAGTGCTGAGTATGGGTTGTAGACCGGAACCATATTTGGCGCCTTAGTATCGATCACTATGATGTCAGCCAGTTTGCCTGCTTCAAGAGAGCCGATCTTATCTTCCATGTGCAGCGCTTTTGCTGCGCCCATGGTCGCCATGTCGATCACTTTGATCGGCGGCATCGCAGCACGATCTTTGTTAACTAACTTGTGAACCTTAGCGACTTGGTTGAATTCATCAATGGTGCTCAGTGTGTTACCTGACATTGGGCCATCAGTACCTAAACCGATACGCACGTTCTCGTCATACATCTTAAGGGCAGGTGATACACCTTTTGCTGACTTGATGTTAGCACTCATGTTATGAGCCACACCCATATCCGATTTCTTCACCAGTTCGATATCATGATCGTCAACGAGGATCATGTGTGCACCCACCAAGTTCTTGTTGAGTGCACCAATGCTGTCCATGTATTGAACCGGAGATAACCCATCAGAACGCTCTGCGATTTTCTCTTCTTCACGGTGTGATTCTGCAAGGTGAATCATTACTGGCACATCTAACTCTAGGGATAGCTTAGATATTTTCTGCAGGATCTCTGTGGTGTTGGTGTAAGGCGCATGCGGGGCAAACGCTGGTGTGATTCGCGGGTGATCTTTGTATTCTTCAATAAAATTCAACGCGTACTTAATGCCTTCTTCGGCGTTAGCCGCATCGGCGACTGGGAACTTAATAACGGTTTCACCTAGGATGGCACGCATACCGATCTTATCGACGGTTTTTGCGACTTCATCTTCGAAGTAGTACATGTCGGCGTAAGTTGTCACACCGCCTTTCACCATTTCAACGTTACCTAGGTTGGCACCAATGCGTACCATGTCTCGCGATACTAGCTTCTTCTCTAGTGGGAAGATGTAGCGGTGCAGGCGATCTGGCACATCATCGGCCAACGAACGGAAAACTGTCATTGATACATGAGTATGGGTATTGATGAGACCTGGCATAACGATATCGCCATCCACGTCTAACACTTGCTTAGCTTGGTACTGCTTCTCTAGTGAAGCATCTCCAACCGCAATGATTTTGTTGTCTTTGACCACAACAGTACCGCTTTCATAAACCGTTTTGTCTTGGTTCATGGTCAGAACCATCGCATCGGTAATCATCAGGTCAGCTTTTTCCATTGCCGAACTTGCGAATGGGAACAGAGCTAGGCTCGCCATAGCTGAAGCCAATAAAGTGCGTTTTAGTTTCATATCATACTCAGAACAGGAGTTGGTAAAGTGCGTGGATAATAGTGTATTTCATTCATGGCGCAAACGTTTGTTTTATCGTTTGCTTGAAATTTTGATGATAGTCCACGTCTATGAAGTGATGTTTCACAAAGTGAAGATATGTATCAATCTGAGGTTATTTGAGTGTTTTCTAAAGCATATCTGTAGCTTACCCCTAGCATCAGATATACTAGGGGTATATACCTTCCTTGCTTAAGCAGGCCCGCCTATGTCAAAAAACACACCAACGTCAGAAAATACGACAGCGACAACCACTGTTGATCCTTTTGCCGACCGAGAGTCGAAAAATTACGATAACCCAGTACCAAGCCGAGAGTTCATTATTTCGTTTCTAACAGACGCGAATATTCCGATGAACCGCAACGATCTATTCGAAGCTTTGGGTCTTGCTGGAGAGGAACAATATGAAGGGCTGCGTCGTCGTTTACGTGCAATGGAGCGTGATGGACAGCTTATCTTTACTCGTCGTCAGTGCTACGCATTGCCTGAGAAGATGGAACTGATCAAAGGCTATGTGATTGGTCATAAAGACGGTCATGGTTGGGTGCGCCCAGACGGCAGTGTGGGTAAAGACAACGATATCGTTCTGCCGCATCATCAGATGAAAACCATCATGCACGGTGATTACGTATTGGTTCAGCCTACTGATAACAGTAAGCGTGGCCGTCGTGAAGGTCGTTTGGTTCGTGTGCTTGAAGAGCGTAAAACGCCACTTGTTGGTCGCTTCTTCCTAGAGTACGGCCATTCTTACGTTGTTGCTGATGATTCGCGTATTAGTCATGACATCCAGATCCCTACTGAGCATAAAGGCGGTGCTCGAATGGGTAATGTGGTTGTGATTGAAATTACGGATCGCGGTGGTCGTTCACGTAACATGATGGGTAAAGTAACCGAAGTTCTTGGTGAAAACATGGCGCCGGGTATGGAAACGCAGATTGCGATCCGTACTCACCAGATCCCACAAGAGTGGCCTGAAGCGGTAGATAAGCAAATCGAAAACCTAGGTGAGCATGTTCCTGAAGAAGCAAAAGAAGGACGTGTAGACCTGCGTAAACTGCCATTGGTTACCATTGATGGTGAAGATGCACGTGACTTCGATGATGCGGTTTACTGTGAAGCGAAGAAAGGCGGCGGTTGGCGTTTATGGGTAGCGATTGCTGACGTAAGTTACTACGTTCGCCCAGATACAGCGCTAGACAAAGAAGCGATTAACCGTGGTAACTCGGTATACTTCCCGTCACAAGTCGTGCCAATGCTGCCTGAAGTGCTTTCAAATGGTTTGTGTTCATTGAACCCTCAAGTAGACCGTTTATGTATGGTGTGTGAGATGACTATCTCAGACAAAGGTAAGCTGTCGGGTTACAAGCACTACGAAGCGGTAATGAACTCTCATGCTCGTCTTACTTACAACAAAGTAGGCGCGATCTTAGATGGCAATGAAGAGCTTCGTGAGCGTTACGAGCCAGAAGTACCGCATCTTGAAGAACTGCACAAGATGTACAAAGTGCTTAAGAAAACGCGTGATGAGCGTGGTGCGATTGAGTTTGAAACGGTAGAAACCAAATTTATCTTCAATGCGGATCGTAAGATCGACCGTATTGAACCGGTAATTCGTAACGATGCACACAAGATCATCGAAGAGTGTATGATTCTGGCGAACATCGCATCGGCATCTTACGTAGAGAAAGCGAAAGAGCCTGCTCTGTACCGTGTTCACGAAACTCCGGGCGAAGAGCGCTTAATGGGCTTCAAGAGCTTCTTAAGTGAATTAGGTTTAACGCTGGAAGGTGGTTTGTCACCATCACCAGTCGACTATGCACAACTGATGCAACAGATTAATGAACGTGAAGACCGTGAGTTAATCCAAACCATGTTGCTGCGCTCAATGAAACAAGCGGTCTACAACGCGGATAACGCGGGTCACTTTGGCTTAGCCCTTAAACGCTACGCTCACTTTACCTCGCCGATTCGTCGTTACCCTGACTTGCTATTGCACCGTGCGATTAAGTACCTTATTGCGAAAGAAGGCGGTCGTAACAGCGAACGTTGGACGCCAACGGGTGGTTACCACTACACTTTCGATGATATGGACTTCTACGGCGAACAGTGTTCAATGACTGAGCGTCGTGCTGATGACGCAACACGTGAAGTGAACGACTGGTTGAAGTGTGAATACATGCAAGACCATGTCGGCGAAGTGATGGATGGTGTAATTGCCAACGTGACTGGTTTTGGCTTCTTTGTTCGTCTAACTGAGCTGCACATTGATGGCTTGGTACATATCTCAGCGCTAGCGAATGATTACTACCAATTTGATGCTGTTGGCCAGCGTCTAGTGGGTGAAAGCTCTGGTAATATCTACCGCTTGGGTGATTCGGTTAAAGTGAAGGTTTCTGCGGTTAACTTAGAAACTCGTCAAATCGACTTTGACTTAGAAGACACCGATCGTCAGCCGCGTGGTAAAGGCAAAACAGCCAAGAAGCGTGCAGCAGAAGCGATGAAAAAGGCGAAAAGCAAGAAGCGCTCAGCAGTGAAGAGTAATAAGCCAGGTGTATCAGCGAAGCCTATGGTTGAGCCAACTAAGCGACCTGACGGAAGCAGCGAAGGCCCTGCTAAGAAGAAAAAGCCAGCGAATAAAACCGGTGCTGCTAAAGCTCGCGCTAAGAAAAAGCGTGCTGCAAGCCGTAAGCCAAAGGCTGATAAGTCTTAAGACTGATAGATCTTAAGGTTAAATAAGGCGCTTTGCTAATCAGGTTTAGCGCCTAACTGATTTAATTTAATGCGAGAGTATCAGGCGCAAGACGCATACTCTCGAAATGAACAACACAGAGAGGGATGCATCGGCATTGATGTCATTCTTCTCTGAGCAATAAGAGTAACTTGAGACAATGAGTAACGAATTTATTTACGGTATTCACGCGGTGAAAGCCGTACTAGAAAAAGATCCTGCACGTTTTATCGAAGCGTATGTATTGAAAGGTCGCCAAGACGAGCGCCTTCTTCCATTACTGAACCAACTGCAACAGTTTGGTGTGTCGATTCAGCAGATGGGCCGTAAGCCGCTGGATGAAAAAGCACAAGGTGCGAATCACCAAGGTCTTATTGCTAAGGTGAAGCCTGCTAAGCAGCTTAATGAAACTCACCTAGACGATATCCTAGCGCAGCACGAACAGCCTTTGCTGTTGGTTCTAGACGGCGTAACAGACCCTCACAACCTAGGTGCTTGTCTACGTAACGCGGATGCCGCAGGTGTCGCTGCTGTTATCGTACCGAAAGATCGCTCTTCGCCGTTAACCGCAACGGTAAGCAAGGTTGCATGTGGCGCAGCTGAAACGGTTCCGCTAGTACGTGTAACCAACCTAGCTCGCACAATGCGAGCACTGCAAGAGCAGGGCGTATGGTTTGTGGGTACGGCAGGTGAAGCTACGCATGATATCTACCAAGCGAAGCTAACAGGCCCTCTTGCGGTTGTTATGGGGGCAGAAGGTGACGGTATGCGTCGTCTAACGCGTGAAACCTGTGATGACCTAATTAAGATTCCAATGGCCGGCAGCGTGTCGAGCCTAAACGTTTCGGTAGCATCAGGCATCTGTCTGTTTGAAGCGGTACGTCAGCGCCTAGCTCAATAGAGTAAAGCTGAGTCAAAAGGCAAAACGACTTTAAGTCTATGAATTTATTAACGCTCACCACTTGTTGGTGGGCGTTTGTTTTTAGGCTGTTATGGCAGAATCGATTGGTTTATCAGATGGCAAGGGGCTGTTGCTCTTTCGTGGTTGAATTTTGTTCGAGATAAAATCGTTTTAGGCGCGGCGAAGAGTATGTAGCCTAGTCATTCTAAGCAAATATTCTTCAACAAAGCATAAAACGATTTTAGCCGAACCCTTCGGGCAGTCTTTGTGGTTCATTTCTACTGCGTTATCGGCTTTTTATGTAGGCTAGCTACACGTCAAAGCCTCTGCCTTGTATAAATTTCCCACAAAGAACTGCAAAAGCCAGCTCGAAAGATTAACAGCCCCTAAATGGCGAAAGAAAAACTGTTTCATTATTCGCCAAATACCACTTGCCAATACAGGGTTCTTTCTATAATATTTGCCGTCCTTAAAACTCGGTCATTTATCTTTAGTTCCTTGCTTCCTCTGGACGACCGGGCCACTCGTGGAAGCTAATAATCCGTAAGGAGCAACCAAATGCGTCATTACGAAATCGTATTCATGGTTCACCCTGATCAAAGCGAGCAAGTTGCTGGCATGATCGAGCGTTACACTGGTTCTATCACTGAAGCTGGCGGTACTATCCACCGTCTAGAAGACTGGGGTCGTCGTCAAATGGCTTACCCAATCAACAAGCTTCACAAAGCTCACTACGTTCTTATGAACGTTGAAGCTGGTCAAGAAGTGATTGACGAGCTAGAAACTGCTTTCCGTTTCAACGATGCAGTTCTACGTAACATGATCATGCGCACTAAAGGCGCTGTGACTGAGCAATCTATTATGCTTAAGCAAAAAGAAGAGCGTGCAGAGCGTGCTCCTCGTCGCGAAGAGCGTACAGAAGCTAAACCAGAAGCAGCTGCTGAGTAATTCTTTTTTGGCTTAACGCCTTAAAAAATTCTCAACTTGTTTTAGGTCATTGATAGTTATTTCGATAATTGTGAAAGACCGCTTTACTAAATTTAAGATCAGGAGATAGCCCATGGCTCGTTTCTTCCGTCGTCGTAAATTCTGCCGTTTCACTGCAGAAGGCGTACAAGAGATTGACTACAAAGACGTAGCAACTCTTAAAAACTACATCACTGAAGCTGGTAAAATCGTACCTAGCCGTATCACTGGTACAAGCGCTAAGTACCAGCGTCAACTAGCTCGCGCTATCAAGCGTTCTCGTTACCTAGCTCTACTACCGTACACTGACAAGCATCAGTAATCGGTAATAGTTAATAATAGTTTAAGAGGACTAAGATAATGCAAGTTATTCTACTTGATAAGATCGGTAACCTAGGTGGCCTTGGCGACCAAGTAAACGTTAAATCTGGTTACGCTCGTAACTTCCTTATCCCACAGGGTAAAGCAGTTATGGCAACTAAAGACAACGTTGCTATGTTCGAAACTCGTCGTGCTGAACTAGAAGCTAAAGTTGCTGAGCAACTAGCTGCTGCTGAAGCTCGTGCAGAGAACGTTAACACTCTAGAAGGCGTTTCAATCGCTTCTAAAGCTGGTGACGAAGGTAAACTATTCGGTTCTATCGGTACTCGTGACATCGCTGACGCTATTACAGCGGCAGGTGTTGCAGTAGCTAAGAGCGAAGTACGCCTACCTGAAGGCGCTCTACGTAACATCGGCGAATTCGAAGTAAGCATCCAACTTCACTCTGAAGTTTTTGCTACTGCGAAAATCGCTATCGTTGCAGCTGAGTAATTTCAGTACCAAGACGAATTCTTTCTTTTGAAAGTTTTAAACACCAGCTTCGGCTGGTGTTTTTTTATGTCTGGAATATAGGAGTATAAGGAAGGGCTACAATCGGTAAAAAGCTTATAGTGATCCATAAGCTGTTATTGCTGAGCAAGCCGTTCTCAAGGTTAGAAGTGGCCTAAGATTAGAATTGGAATAGCAAGTTGATCGATAGAACAGAGTCTTCTTTGCTTAACCCTTCAGGCACTTTATCGTGGTACTGGCGAGAGTGTGCGATCTTCAGCGCGATATTGTCAGTGATATCATTGATGGCTTCGAGTTCAGTATCAAACTTTAGGTTACTGTGACCAGAGACAAGCGTCACGTCGGCCTTGAGCTGCAAATTCTTCAATACCTGCCAAGACGTATTCACGTTGCCACGGAAAATTGCCTCTTCAACAATCTCTGGGAAGATGATGTCATCGTCGTCTAATTCATCAAGGTTAGGTTCTTGGTAACGAAAACCTGGGCCCACTTCGACTTCTAACACAAACTTTTCGGTATTTGAAAACTGGTAACCCAGACCACTCGAAATTGTGTAGTCCTTAAAGTAAGCACTGTATCGCGAGTCGACTCCTTTAAAGCTGCCGTAAAGGTAGGTTTTAGGGCTTAACTTGTAGTCACTCTGAGCTGAGTAAGTCGATTGCCTTTTATCCTCTTCGCCATCTTTGTAGAGGTTGTAGTATTTCCATTCACCACTGGTTCTATGACGGCCAGCCGTGTACTCACCGTTAAGGCGTGCGTTAAGCGAACGTGAATCAGAATTACCAGTATGCGACTGATATCCAAATTCAACTTCCGTTTTTAGCGGGCTCGGCAGTTCTGTATCACTAGCATCACTCGGTGCGATATCCATATCTTTTTCTTCAGGTGTCGGTGCAACGACGATCGGCTCAGCAGTAGGTTCTGGAACCACTATAGAGTCGAGGATTGCATCAACAGAGGCTTTAGCATCATCAGCTAAGGCCATTGGAGCGCTCAGGAGGCCAGTGCTTAGAAGACCAGTGCTCAGAGCCAATAATTTGGACACGCATACCTCTAGTTATACAGTGAATGAATGGCAGGATCGTAATGCTACCCTTGGTTAATTCCGTCAGCAATAGGTAAATTCTTCCTGAAGAATAAAACAAACTCATAGGATCGGATTACAAACGGATGTTCTTGGGTATAATGAACGATCATTATTAGTTATTGAGTGTAGTCATAGTGGATACCAAAAGTCAGAAATCAGCCAACGATCAGGTGGACGCCATCAAGGTCCCGCCACATTCATTAGAAGCTGAGCAATCTGTTATTGGCGGTTTGTTATTAGATAACGAACGCTGGGATACAGTTGCCGAAAAGGTTGTGGCCAAAGACTTTTATAGCCGTCCTCACCGTCTGATCTTTGAAGCGGTAAAGGATATCCTTGAAGAAAGTTCTCCTCTGGATCTTATTACACTCTCTGAACATTTAGAGCTGCGTGAGCAACTTGAAGAAGTGGGTGGCTTTGCTTACCTTGCTGACTTAGCGAAAAACACACCAAGTGCCGCAAACATCAATGCGTATGCGGATATCGTAGCGCAACGTGCACTTGTTCGTAGCCTGATTGGTGTCGCGAATGAGATTGCTGATTCTGGTTATGACCCTCAAGGTCGTACATCGGAAGAGCTGGTTGATCTTGCTGAAAGTAAAGTCTTCGCGATTGCCGAAGGCCGTGCAAGTGAAAACGAAGGTCCACAAAACGTTGATAGCATTCTAGAGAAGACGCTAGAACGTATCGAGATCCTATACAAAACGCCGCAAGATGGTGTGACAGGTGTCGATACTGGCTTCAACGACCTCAACAAGAAAACAGCAGGTCTACAAGGCTCTGACTTAATTATTGTTGCTGCTCGTCCATCGATGGGTAAAACCACATTTGCGATGAACTTGTGTGAAAACGCAGCGATGAAGCAAGACAAACCGGTTTTAATCTTCTCGCTAGAGATGCCAGCCGAACAGCTGATGATGCGTATGCTTGCGTCACTTTCTCGCGTAGACCAAACCAAGATTCGTACTGGTCAGCTAGATGATGAAGATTGGGCTCGTATCTCGTCGAGTATGGGTATTCTGATGGATAAGAAGAATATGTATATCGATGACAGCTCGGGTCTAACGCCAACAGAAGTGCGTTCTCGTGCTCGACGTATCGCTCGTGAACACGATGGTATCTCTATGATTATGATAGATTACCTTCAATTAATGCGTGTACCTTCGTTATCTGATAACCGTACTCTTGAAATCGCCGAGATTTCTCGCTCATTGAAAGCGCTGGCAAAGGAGCTGAACGTTCCGGTTGTGGCACTTTCTCAGCTTAACCGTTCCCTAGAGCAACGTGCTGATAAGCGCCCAGTAAACTCGGATTTGCGTGAATCAGGTTCGATTGAGCAAGATGCCGATTTGATCATGTTCATCTATCGTGATGAGGTTTATAACCCAGATAGTTCCTTGAAAGGCATTGCTGAGATCATCCTTGGTAAGCAACGTAACGGTCCGATCGGTTCGGTTCGTCTTACGTTCCAAGGCCAACACTCCCGATTTGATAACTATGCAGGCCCTGCATTTGATGATGAGTAATCGCTAATGACTTACATGAAAGCGGCGACGGCGAGCATTGACTTAAACGCGCTCGAACATAACCTGAACCAGATAAAGTCGAAGGCTCCTCAGTGCAAGGTCATGTCTGTTGTGAAAGCCAATGGCTACGGACACGGCTTACTGCATATAGCCAGGCATTCAAAAAGCTCTGATGCTTTTGGTGTAGCGCGTATTGAAGAAGCGTTACAACTTCGTGCTGGTGGCATTGTTAAACCTATTTTGTTGCTGGAAGGGTTTTACTCTTCGGGCGATTTACCCATCCTGGTGACCAACAACATTCAAACCGTGGTGCATTGTGAAGAGCAATTAAGCGCGCTAGAGAATGCAGATTTGGAAACACCCGTTGTGGTATGGCTCAAAGTCGACAGCGGCATGCACCGATTAGGTGTTCGCCCTGAGCAATACCAAAACTTTGTTGAGCGTTTGCATCAATGTGCGAATGTTGCTAAACCTCTACGTTACATGAGCCACTTCGGTTGTGCTGATGAACTGGATAGAGCAACCACTGTTGAACAGACAAAGCTTTTCTTATCTCTTACCGAAGGTTGTGAAGGTGAGCGTTCACTTGCTGCCTCTGCGGGTTTGCTCGCTTGGCCAGACAGCCACCTTGATTGGGTTCGTCCGGGAATCATCTCTTATGGTGTCTCTCCGTTTGTTGATAAATCGGCGCAAGAGCTTGGATTTTTGCCTGTGATGACCCTGACCTCACACCTAATTGCCGTTCGCGATGTGAAAGCCGGTGAAAGTGTGGGTTATGGCGGAAACTGGACCAGTGAGCGTGATACTAAGGTTGGTGTTATCGCGATTGGTTATGGTGATGGCTATCCTCGCACTGCACCTAACGGCACTCCAGTGTTCGTTAACGGTCGAAAAGTACCGATCGCAGGACGTGTATCAATGGACATGCTAACGGTCGACCTTGGCCCTGATGCTGCAGATAAAGTCGGTGATGAAGCGACATTATGGGGTAAAGATTTACCTTCAGAAGAAGTGGCAGAACATATCGGCACTATCGCGTACGAGCTAGTCACTAAGCTGACTTCGCGTGTTGCGATGGAGTATGTGAAGTAGCTATGGATCTTGTAAACTAAATGATGTTCAAGCGAACTACTCGACACTGGCTAACGTCAGTCTTGGCGTTAGCCAGTGTCAGCTTTTCTTCTTCTGTCTTGAGCGAAGAAAAAGATTCAGCCTTTGTCCCTTTCTATTTTAGTACTGAAACTTTGGGCAATACCTTTGGGGTTGCGGGTGTCGCAAAGGGCGTTTGGCAACCTCAAGCCGCTCTGTTTGGTATGGCACTCTATTCAGACAAAGACAGTTATGTCGGTTTTCTATCGGCCTTTAACTACGCTTTGTCTGAGAATGTTTTATTCAGTACTCAGATGTACCAAGCGCGCTTCAACGACAATCCTTATTACATAGGCTCTCAAGGCGATAACGATTCATCTATTGATGATAAAACCATTGCCGATGGCTTAGAACAGAACTATCAGTTTGAATTCAAGTATTTGCTACCTTGGGGCAATGTTGCAGAACATGGCTTGTTAGGGGCTTTTCAGCCAATCAAAGATGTGAGTTTTGCTTCGCCAGTCGAGTCGGGTGTCAGTTCGATTATCTTCACGCCTTTTTATACGGCACGTGAGCTAGAAGGTTTAAACAACACGGAAGAGGCGACAGGCTTTAGTCTGGCATTGGATTGGGATAACCGTGATAGCACACGTAACCCAACCACGGGCTCTCATACTAACCTTGAGTTCACAACAGGCGCAGAGAGTTGGTCTAACGATGACTTATGGCTTAAGTGGACCTTCCAAAATAGCCAGTACTTTGCTTTAGGTCCTTTAGGGGACCTATTCGATCAACAAGTTTTAGCATTCGATTTCTATACGGCTGACACGCCAACGTGGGATAACTGCTCTGGGCAAGATTGTGCTCGCCCACCGGAGACAGAACAAGCTCGATTAGGTGGCTTGTATCGCTTACGAGGTTATACCGGAGGTCGCTACCACGGTCGCTCTGCAGTGCATTACTCTGCTGAGTACCGAGTGATTCCTGACTGGCAACCTTTGGGTGATATTCCATTGATTAATTACTATGATTTGCCTTGGTGGCAATGGGTAGCGTTTGCCGAAGTCGGGCGCGTTGCGGATGAGTACGACATCAAAACACTGCACTCAGACATGAAATGGAGCTTAGGTGGCGCGGTGCGTTTCCAAGTGGAAGGCATTGTTGTACGTGCTGAGTTGGCGCGAGGTGGTGATGAAGGGACTTTTAGGATCATGATCAATCAGCCCTTCTAAAGCTTTCGGCCTACAGTAGGCCAAATACTATTTTTATAAGAGTGGTTGTGGAAAATCACCACTCTTTTTATTAGCAAGGTATTGTTTTTATTAAGGAAATATTGTTTTCAAGCAGTTTACTCACCTTGCATCGTAGCAATCACAGTTCGGCTTCCACCACAATCTCGGTGCTCTCCTAAGTAAATGCCCTGCCATGTTCCTAAAGCTAAACGACCATTGCTAATTGGTATTGTCACACTGGTGCCAAGTGTCGATGCTTTAATGTGGGCAGGCATGTCATCATCACCTTCATAGGTGTGTCTGTAGTAGGGCGCTCGCTCTGGGACAAACTTATTAAAGTGCGACTCCATATCGGTACGGACGGTAGGATCAGCGTTCTCGTTTAGCGTGAGGCTGGCAGAGGTATGTTGGATAAAAAGATGTAATAAACCAACAGATAGAGAATTGATATCGTGTATCTGTTGTTCAATTTCATCAGTAATGAGATGAAATCCACGCTTTCGTGCATTTAGGTGTATAGTCTTCTGAATCCACATACGCCATCCTTTATAATGTATTTGGAAAAAAAGTGGTTTAACGCTATCTTTTGAACTTGAATTTATCAGGTGTCGCTCACATTTAATTATGTTAGAGCTAGAGTCTGTACCGATTCTTCTGTCAGGAAATCTAATCCTGATTTATCTCAAGGTACAGCTCTTCATATGCGGCATAATACGTCGTGAAAAAAAATTACAAAGAATCTTTCAGTGGTGACGCGGTTTGGTCATCACAGAAAAATATAAACTTTCGCCTAATCGGGGGTTCTATTCATCACCCAGGTGACGTTTAGAATAAAACCTACAGTAACATCGGGATAGATACCATGTTGAAAAATATCAACCCAACGCAAACACAAGCGTGGAAAGCTCTAACGGCACATTTTGAGTCTGCTCAAGATATGGATATGAAAGAGCTGTTTGCTCAAGATGCAAAGCGTTTCGAGAGCTTTTCTACTCGTTTCGGTTCTGACATCTTAGTGGATTACTCTAAGAACCTTATCGATGCTGAAACTATGCAGCACCTATTTGCTCTTGCGAACGAGACTGAAGTTAAGTCTGCAATCGAAGCAATGTTCGGTGGTGATGCAATCAACAAGACTGAAGGTCGTTCAGTACTTCACACTGCTCTACGTAACCGTAGCGACAACCCAGTAATGGTTGATGGCAAAGACGTAATGCCAGCAGTGAATGCAGTACTAGCAAAAATGGAACTGTTTACACACCGCATCGTTTCTGGTGAGTGGAAAGGTTACACTGGTAAAGAGATCACTGATGTAGTTAACATCGGTATCGGCGGTTCGGACCTTGGTCCATACATGGTGACTGAAGCTCTAACGCCATACAAAACTCGCCTAAACATGCACTTCGTTTCTAACGTAGATGGCACTCACATCGTTGAGACACTTAAGCCTCTTAACCCAGAAACAACGCTATTCTTAGTGGCATCTAAAACATTCACGACTCAAGAAACAATGACTAACGCGCACTCTGCACGTGATTGGTTCTTGGCTGAAGCGGGTGACAACGCACACGTAGCTAAACACTTCGCAGCACTATCAACTAACGCAACTGCGGTCGCTGAGTTTGGTATTGATACTGACAACATGTTCGAATTCTGGGACTGGGTTGGTGGTCGTTACTCACTATGGTCTGCAATCGGTCTTTCTATCTCACTATCTGTTGGCTTCGATAACTTCGTTGAGCTACTAGAAGGTGCTCACGAGATGGATAACCACTTTGCTTCAACTGAGTTTGAAAGCAACATTCCAGTCATCCTTGCGCTTATCGGTATTTGGTACAACAACTTCCACGGCGCTGAGTCAGAAGCAATTCTACCTTACGATCAATACATGCACCGTTTTGCTGCTTACTTCCAGCAAGGCAACATGGAATCGAACGGTAAGTTTGTTGACCGTGAAGGCAACCCTGTAGAGTACCAAACAGGTCCTATCATCTGGGGTGAACCTGGTACTAACGGCCAACACGCTTTCTACCAACTGATTCACCAAGGCACTAAGCTGATCCCATCAGACTTCATCGCGCCTGCTATCAGCCACAATCCAGCATCTGATCACCACCAGAAGCTAATGTCTAACTTCTTTGCTCAAACTGAAGCGCTAGCTTTCGGTAAGACAAAAGAAACAGTAGAAGCTGAATTCCTAGCTGCTGGCAAAACAGCTGAAGAAGTGGCTGAACTTGTACCTTTCAAAGTATTTGAAGGTAACCGCCCTACGAACTCTATTCTTGTTAAGCAAATCAACCCTCGCTCTTTAGGTAACCTAATCGCGATGTACGAGCACAAGATCTTTGTTCAAGGCGTTATCTGGAACATCTTCAGCTTCGACCAATGGGGTGTAGAACTTGGTAAGCAACTAGCAAACCAAATTCTTCCAGAGCTTGCTGACGATGCTCAAGTAACATCTCACGACAGCTCAACTAACGGTCTAATCAACGCATTTAAAGCGCTGAAAGCTTAATTGAGTTGATAGCACCAAAAAAACGCCAACCTTCGGGTTGGCGTTTTTGTATCTGTAGGTCAAAGAATGGCTAAATCGCAGGTAATAAAAAAGGCTGACGCATGCACGTCAGCCTTTTGTATTTTTTACTGCGGTTGTTTCTATTCGAAACAGATCTCGATGAAAGCATTACCCCATTGAGATGAGAAAGGCATGATGATGATTGCTCCGTCACACTTGTGACGAATCGTATGACCTTTACCGGAAACCACGATTGGCGTTGCCATATCGAAGTCAAAACCGCTTTCCGCAAGAATACGTTTTGCACCGCCAGTCACCATGTTAGTGATTTCACCCACCATATCGGTCACTTCTTCGTTGAGGCCGTTTGGTCGTTCACCGAGCATGTTTTCCATGATTTCGAGAGCGAGACCTTCATCAAAGGTGATCGACATAGAGCCACGAGATTGTGTACCCACCATGCCAATTAGGCCGGATACATCGCCACGAGCGATTTCATCTTTCTTAACTCTTGGTTTTTGTGGCTTCAATTCTAGAGAAGCCATCGTTTTTAGTACGTTCATCAAAGAAGCTAAAAACGGGTTTACAAATTCAGCGCGCATAATGTTCTTCTATAATCTTATTCTTTCATCTCGGAGGAGCAAGATTGGCAAATGCCATGCGATTCAATGACATGATTAGTCAATTGAAAGCTATGCTTCTCAGCGTTACTGGCGAGTAGGGTGACAAGCGCATCGTCTTGCAGTTCTATCACAGTGCCACATTTATCGCAGATCAGTAGTTGGGAGAAATGTTTGTTGGCATTGCAAGAACAGCAGCATATGAAGCTATTGGTTGACTCAACTCGGTGAATGAAACCTTGTTCTAACAAGAAATCTAAAGCGCGATAAACCGTAGGAGGCTTGGCTTGTGGTTCACTGACTTTCAACTGCTCTAACAATTCATAAGCACTGGAGGCTTTTTTATTAGAGAGAATGAGCTCAAACACTCGCTTTCTCTGAGGCGTCAATCTAACGCCTCGCGATGCGCATATCCCTTCAACTTGCTCTATTAATGTGTGGTCCAAATTTTTCACCATTCAATCGGCCATCCCTAATTAAACCCTATTTCTAGGTTACTACGTTTTGGGGGCCAATGATTTCTATTAAAGTCAGGTACAGAGCGTATTGTGACCCACGACTTTGAATAAGACAAGGTAACTCAAAATGACAGTGTGACTCAAGGCATAACTGATTAATGAGGCTGAATTAGAGATCTGGTGAATAGGTTTATAAAAAAGTGTGAGGCAAAGTTCATATAGCACAAACAGGGCATAGCATTTACAATAGCCGACCTTGCTTTTGCTGGGTATTCCAGCATATTTTTTTGACTCGCTACTAGGGTACTTTGCCATGACACATTCATGTAGGTTGTCTGTCGCTCCAATGCTCGATTGGACTGACCGCCACTGTCGTTACTTTCACCGTTTGCTTTCTCAGCAGACTCTTCTGTACACGGAAATGGTAACAACGGGCGCGATCTTACATGGTAAGGGCGACTTTCTAGAATATAACGAGCAAGAACATCCTCTTGCTCTTCAACTCGGCGGTTCTAATCCGGTTGATCTGGCTGCTTGTGCCAAACTGGCTGGTGAGCGCGGTTATGATGAAGTGAACCTTAACGTAGGTTGCCCTTCAGACCGAGTTCAAAACGGTCGCTTTGGTGCGTGTTTAATGGCTGAGCCAGAGCTTGTGGCAGATTGTGTGTCAGCGATGAAAGAAGTCACTGATATTCCAATTACCGTGAAAACGCGTATCGGTATCGATGACCAAGACTCTTATGAGTTTTTAACTAAGTTTGTTTCGACGGTTTCTGAAAAAGGCGGTTGTGAGCAATTTACTATCCATGCGCGTAAAGCATGGCTGAGTGGCCTTAGCCCGAAAGAGAACCGTGAGATCCCACCTCTAGATTACGATCGTGCATACCAAATCAAGAAAGACTTCTCTGATCTTGTGATTGCCGTGAATGGTGGCATTACTACTCTTGAGCAAACTAAAGAGCACTTGCAACACCTTGATGGCGTGATGATTGGTCGTGAGGCTTACCATAGCCCATTTATCTTGGCTGAAGTCGATCAGCAGATCTTTGGTTTAGACACGCCAATCAAGAAGCGCTCACAAGTGGTTGAAGAAATGTACCCGTACATCGAACGTGAACTTTCAAATGGCGCAAGCTTAGGACATATCTCTCGTCATATGCTTGGCTTGTTCCAAAGCATGCCTGGTGCAAGACAATGGCGTCGCTACATCAGTGAAAACGCACATAAGAAAGGTGCAGGTATCGAAGTGATGCAAACAGCATTGGCTAAGATCCCTAAAGGGCTAAATGTTTAACCTCCCTCTAAGTTAAAAACTTAAGGTTAAATTCGCCATTAGAGGCTAAATTTACCACTACAAGTTTCCGAAAAGCCACGCATGAAGATGTGTGGCTTTTTATTTATCTGATAAATAAGGATTTTCTTGGGTTGGCATACTTGGTATGGAAGCTGCAATGTTAGAAAGTAGGAAAGATAGGTCATTAACTCATTAGGGAGACCATTATGTTTGAATTAATCTTTGTTCTTATTTTCGTTGCAACTCTGCTTGTCACAGGTATCACGTTTATGACGGTATTGGCCGCAACCGGAGTAGCGTTATTAGTCATGTTGGTCTTAGGTATGATGGGCGTTGTGTTTAAGTTACTGCCTTGGTTGATCGTGATTGCAATCGGTGTGTGGTTTTTCAAAAACTTTGTACACAGTTCTAACCAGAGACGTTATTAAGGTCATCGTGCCGTCAAATCTTTACTCGTCAGCGGTTTATCGTTTTAGAATTTAAGATGTGTGGTAGAATTTTCCCCAATAATCTATGAATGTGCATACAATTAGCACTACGATATGGAATTGGAGCTATCTCAAATGAATAAAATGCCATTAATTGCTTTAGTGGGAATGCTATCTTTAAGTTCAGCAGTGTCTGCTGCTGAAGAGTTTTCTTACACGGCTAAAGTCGGTGCTGATATGTGGTGGGGAAGTACAAAGTTAAACGAAGTTAGACAAGATGATGATTCTAACTCACCTTCGTTGTATTTCGCATTTGAGCATAATGCCCCAATGCTCCCAAATGCTAGCTTCCGTTATACCTCTGTTGATGCGGACTCGTTGGCTTTTGATAAGTACGATTACACGTTTTACTACACACTGTTAGAGCACAAGTTGATGAACTTCGATGCTGGTGTGACGTTTACTCAATACTCGAACTCTAACTACATTGAACCGAAAGCCAATGGTGCGCAAACCAGTTTCGATGAATTCACGTGGAGCTTCTACGGTAACGCAGAGATCAATGTTCCGGACACCAACTTCGATATCATTGGTACGATGGAGTTCGGTGATAGCAGTGGTATTAAGAGCACTGACTTGATGGCGGGTGTTCAGTACCGAATCCCTGTATCAGAATCTGAAATTGCCCTGCGTGGTGGTTACCGTGTTATCGACCTAGATTCGGATGAGTTCTTTAGCTCGGAACTAGGTAAGAGCTTTGTCATGGTCGATGGTTGGTTTGCTGGTGCTGAAGTGCGCTTCTAGGCCATATAAAGCAAATTTAGAACGAATTTTAAGAACGCCACTTTATTAAGTGGCGTTTTTTTATATCTATTGGTTACTTGAGTATATATCTTTCTGGAATTAGTTAGCACATTCATCACTTTCGACCATCCTTAATACAAAGAGCTAATTAGCGTCTATTCTTAGAAGGTCTATGTTGTGAGGTCAAAGCAAGGGATGGAATATGACACTCAATGAATTACGAAATTTATATAGAGAAAACTTGTTAGTTGAAGCCATCATAGAGCCCTCAATTCAAGAAGGGTCTTGGGTTGTGGAGTTTCGCCATATGGGAGGTGGCTTTGTTCTGCTTACTGATGTTCATGGTGAAGAATGTCATTACGCGGATTTAGACCTAGCATCTAAGTCAGCAATGGCGGTTGGCTTTCAGCAAGTACGCATTGAAAACCAGTAAGGCAATTTACGTTTCAATCGGTTTTTACTTCCAAAAAGTTATAAAACATACTTTTCTATTCTTTCTTGTTATTAAAAGGAGTGGTTAATCTATCGTCACGCAATGATTAGGGATGTCGTGACCATGTCTTTAAATAAGAAAGAGTCTTCACAAAATAATAATGCACAGTCTGGGGTTAATGAGTTACCTGGGCTAGCTGCACCACTTAATGACCAACAATTGGGTCATCTTCAGCAAACTGTTTCTGAACTGTCTTCACAGCAACTGGCGTGGATCAGTGGTTATCTTTGGGGAGTGAGCCAAGCTCAGCCTGACGGTGCTGCTGCGCCAATCGCTCAAGCGGCCGCTGCGATAGCGGCTAAGCCTGCGGGTAAGCTCAGCATTATCTTCGCTTCTCAAACGGGTAATGCAAAAGGCGTCGCTGAATCGCTTGAGGCAGAAGCTAAAGCCTTAGGTATTGCTGTCGAGCTTTTCGATGCAAGTGATTATAAAGGTAAGAACCTAGCCAAAGAGACACACGTCATTTTTGTGGCTTCAACCAATGGTGAGGGCGAAGCCCCTGATAACGCTATTGAGTTGCATGAATTCCTACAATCAAAGAAAGCGCCAAAATTATCAAACCTACAATACGGTGTGATTGGTTTAGGTGACTCAAGCTATGAGTTCTTCTGCCAAACGGCTAAAGACTTCGATAATTTCCTCGCTAAGCTTGGTGCTAAATCGTTTGTTGACCGTCTTGATTGTGATGTTGATTACGAAGAATCAGCAACGGAATGGCGCGCTAAAGCATTAGAGCAAGTAAAAGAGACGCTATCGACAGGCACTGAAGCCGATGTGGTTCAATTACCAGTCGGTCAAGCAGCTGCCGGTCATTCGCAATACACTAAACAAAATCCATATACCGCGACATTATTGACGAGCCAAAAGATCACCGGTCGTGATTCGGGCAAAGATGTTCGTCATATCGAGATTGATCTTGATGAGTCGGGTATTACTTACCAACCGGGTGATGCGCTAGGCGTATGGTTTGAAAACAGCTCAGAACTCGCTAATCAGCTCCTTTCTAAGGTTGGGTTGTCTGGTATCGAAAGTGTTGATGTCGATGGTGACAACTTATCTATCCACAGCGCACTCGTCAGTAAATTCGAGATTACATCTTCAAATCCTCAACTTGTGACTAAGTTTGCTGAGCTTTCGGGCAGCAAGAAGTTAATTAAGCTGGTGGAAGACAAAGACAAGCTTCGTGAATACGCGGGTAATACTCAAGTTGTCGATGTTTTAGCTGAGAAGAAAACTAAGCTATCGGCTGATGAATTGATTGGTCTACTGCGTAAGCTTACACCGCGTCTCTACTCTATTGCATCAAGCCAAGCTGAAGTGGATGAAGAAGTTCACTTGACGGTTGGTTTGGTTGAATATCAAAAAGGCGAAGAGTCTCGTTTAGGCGGAGCTTCTAGCTTCTTAGCTCAACGTCTTGAAGAAGGTGGTGAAGTGAAGGTGTTTGTTGAGAACAACAATAACTTCAAACTACCACAAGACGACAATACACCAATCATCATGGTTGGCCCGGGTACTGGTATCGCACCGTTCCGCAGTTTTGTTCAAGAGCGTGAAAACAATGATGCTGAAGGCAAAAGCTGGCTGTTCTTTGGTGACCGAACTTTCACTCAAGATTTCTTATATCAAGTTGAATGGCAGAAGTACCTTAAGTCTGGTGCGCTAACCAAGCTTGATGTTGCCTTTAGTCGTGACCAAAAAGAAAAGGTTTATGTTCAAGATCGCTTAATCGAACAAGCAGCTCAGGTTTGGCAATGGCTGCAAGAGGGCGCGTACCTTTATGTCTGTGGCGATGCGACTCGAATGGCGAAAGATGTTCATGAAGCGTTAGTTACAATTGCGGAAAAACATGGCAATCAGAGCCGCGAGCAAGCTGAACAATATATTAATGATTTACGTAAAGCGAAACGTTACCAAAGGGATGTGTACTAATGAGCAAGCAAGTAATAGAGCAAGAAGTGCTAGGTCAAGTACTGGGACCTTTGGCTGATAACGAACGTCTGAAGCGTGAAAGTAAAAATCTTCGCGGTACGATTGAACAAGATCTCCAAGATAGAATTACGGGTGGTTTTACTGCTGATAACTTTCAGTTGATCCGCTTCCACGGTATGTATCAGCAAGATGACCGTGATATTCGTAACGAGCGTACCAAGCAAAAGTTAGAACCTTTACATAATGTCATGCTGCGTGCGCGTATGCCTGGTGGCATCATTACCCCTAAGCAGTGGTTGGCGATTGATAAGTTCGCAGACGAAAGCACCTCTTACGGTTCAATTCGTCTAACAACACGTCAAACGTTTCAGTTCCACGGTGTGTTGAAGCCGAACATTAAGTTGATGCACCAAACGCTAAATAACATTGGCATTGATTCCATTGCAACAGCGGGTGATGTAAACCGAAATGTTCTGTGTACGACAAACCCAGTTGAATCTGAACTTCATCAAGAAGCTTACGAGTGGGCGAAAAAGATCAGT
Organism: Vibrio sp. 1CM8B; assembly: GCF_023161685.1. NCBI lineage: Bacteria > Pseudomonadati > Pseudomonadota > Gammaproteobacteria > Vibrionales > Vibrionaceae > Vibrio > Vibrio sp. 1CM8B. The sequence goes on along the minus strand of NZ_JALNTU010000022.1, from coordinate 2,432 downwards.
GAACATCTATTGCCGAAGACTCGTGCTTATGCAGAAATCTGGTTAGATGGTGAAAAACTAGAAACAACGGATGAAGAACCTATCCTCGGTAGCAACTACCTACCGCGTAAGTTCAAGACGACAGTTGTCATTCCTCCACAGAATGACGTCGATGTTCATGCTAACGATCTTAACTTTGTTGCAATTGCTGAAGACGGAAAGCTGGTGGGCTTTAACGTGTTAGTCGGTGGCGGCCTTGCTATGACACACGGTGATACCTCTACTTATGCACGTAAAGCTGACGACTTTGGTTTTGTGCCATTAGATAAAACGTTAGATGTAGCAGCGGCGGTGGTAACGACTCAGCGTGACTGGGGTAACCGTTCAAACCGTAAGAATGCAAAAACCAAATACACACTAGACCGTGTTGGTATTGATGTATTCAAAGCAGAAGTAGAAAAGCGTGCAGGCGTAGAATTTTCTGAAAGCCGACCTTATGAGTTTACTGGCCGTGGTGATCGCATTGGTTGGGCGGAAGGCATTGATGGTAAGCACCACTTAGCGTTATTCATCGAGAATGGTCGTTTACTTGATTTTCCGGGTAAAGCTCTGAAAACAGGTGTTGCTGAAATAGCGAAGATCCACAAAGGTGACTTCCGCATGACTTCAAACCAAAACCTAATTGTTGCGGGTGTGTCGACGAGTCAAAAGGCCAAGATTGAAAAACTGGCGCGTCAATATGGCTTGATGGACGATGCTGTTTCAGAGCAACGTAAAAACTCAATGGCGTGTGTGGCTTTCCCAACATGTCCTTTAGCAATGGCAGAAGCTGAGCGCTTTCTTCCTGAGTTTGTAACGGATGTTGAAGACATTCTGAAAAAACATGGATTACCAGAAGAAGATAACATCATCCTTCGAATCACAGGTTGTCCAAATGGTTGTGGTCGTGCAATGTTGGCTGAACTTGGTTTAGTGGGTAAGGCTCCGGGGCGTTACAACATGCACCTAGGTGGCAACAAGGCCGGAACTCGTATCCCTAAGATGTATAAAGAGAACATCACATCAGCTCAAATCTTAGAAGAGATTGATGCGCTGGTGGGACGTTGGGCTACAGAACGCAACGACAATGAAGGGTTCGGTGATTTTACAATCCGAGCTGGCATCATCGAAGAGGTGATCATTTCTAAGAGGGATCTGCATGCATAATTCTGTCGCTTCAAAATTGAAGTTAGCAGAGCTACTCGCATTGACTAAGACGGAGCAAATACTTCGTCTTGGGCAAATTAATGCTGAGTTAGAACAGCTAACAGCATTAGAAAGAGTTAAATGGGCATTAGATAATTTAGAAGGGACGCATGTTGTGTCTTCAAGTTTCGGCATTCAAGCCGCGTTAATGCTGCACTTAGTGACTCAAGCAAAACCAGATATTCCGGTTATTCTGACGGACACAGGGTATCTATTTCCTGAGACCTATCGCTTTATCGATGAGTTAAGTAAGAAGTTGACTCTAAACCTTCAAGTCTTTCGCGCCCAACAGAGCCCTAATTGGCAAGAAGCGCAATATGGAAAACTTTGGGAGCAAGGTATAGAAGGGATAGAGAAGTACAACAAGCTTAATAAAGTTGAACCGATGAGAAGAGCGCTAGACGAGCTCGAGGCTGGGACATGGTTTTCCGGTTTAAGAAGAGAGCAATCTCAATCGCGTGCAAACTTGCCAATCTTATCTATCCAAAATGGTGTGTTTAAATTTTTGCCGGTAATCGATTGGACGAATAAAGATGTTCACTATTACCTAGAAGAGCATGCTCTCGGTTATCACCCGCTTCGAGAGCAGGGTTACCTTTCTGTTGGAGATACACATACAACTAAGAAGTGGGAACCGGGTATGACTGAAGAGGAAACTCGTTTTAATGGGCTGAAACGCGAATGTGGTCTCCATGAAGATGATGGAGAGCAATATGGTTCTGGGATTTAGACTCATTGCTATTTAAAAAGCTGCCATTAGGCAGCTTTTTTAGTTTCTAGGGGATAAAATTAGAGCGGTTGTGGATAAGTCTGTGGTTATTGTGTAGTTACTTTGTAGTTAAAGTTGCATAAATAAAGCTTTGAGTGTTTATTCGTCGTGTAACCGTTATTTTTGCATTTTTCTTTAATAAACACTTGCCAATGTGATGAACATCTCTATAATGCCGCCTCACTGACACGGCAGACGCCACAAGGCTTCAGCGCAGAATGTTAGTTAGGCAACTAGCTTTAAGCGATAATTCGCTTCTACTTTTAGAAAGTAGAAATTAATTTTCAAAAGTGTTTGACACTGAGAATTAAATCGCTAGAATAGCCGCCTCTTCCGAAGTGATGTAAGTCACAACGAAGAGTAGCTCTTTAACAATTTAAACCTATCAATCTGTGTGGGCACTCGTTGATGAATATCAAAACGTTTTATCGTTAGATAA
>NZ_JALNTU010000021.1:0-57662 GCF_023161685.1 Vibrio sp. 1CM8B | reverse complement strand
TTTATCTAACGATAAAACGTTTTGATATTCATCAACGAGTGCCCACACAGATTGATAGGTTTAAATTGTTAAAGAGCGCTAGCGTTTTGTGATTCACATCTCAGTCGCTAGGGGTGCGTACTATACCTGCACCACTTTGAGAGTCAAGGGTTATTTTCAAACTCTTTTTCTCTACCGATTTCGCTGTGTGACTTTCGTCTCACTCCGTGTCGGTGAGGCGGCATTATAGAGAGATTGAGATGGAGCACAAGGGCTTTTTGAAATAAAAGTTTTGTTCGCCTAAAAAGCCACCAGATCCGCATTTTTCGAATAAAAACTAAACATTTGAGACGTATCACAGCAATACATTGGAAAAATGGAAGCCATGAACGTAAGATTCATGTGTCTATTTTGTTAATGGTAGATGCGTCTATTTCGTTTATTAATATGTAGTATTCCGATATGAACTCAAAAAAATCGATGTTGTTAATTGTCGCACTGGCTGTATTAGGCGGCATTGTTTTCTCTCAGGTAGATATATCGCCTGCAATTACCTTTATCCTTGGTGTCTTGGCTTCCGCTTTTGTTGTTAACTTTTCAAGCACCGACTCAAAATCAGATTCAGAACCTAAGGCTTCAACCAAAACACTTTATGTGGGTAACCTTCCATACAAAGCGAACGAATCACATGTACGTGAATTATTCTCAGAGCATGGTGAAGTATTTGCAGTACGTTTAATGAAAGACAAACGTACTGGTAAAAGAAGAGGCTTTGGATTTGTTGTTATGGCAAGTAATGATGTGAATCATGCAATCTCTGCACTTAACGATAAAGATTACATGCAACGCACTTTAAAAGTACGTGTTGCAAATGATCCTAAACATCCTGAAGCGGACGAATCTGAACTGAGCTAAACCCTAACTGCTTTAACATACTATTTAGTGCACTTTCTTTTTTAGGAAGTGCACTACAAAAAGCCTCACGCACTCCCTCTTCTTTATTAATGCTTTCCAAACCCAACAAATCTTGAACCCGCTTAGCTATCGCTTTACCTGAATCTATCAACACTACACTTTCACCCAGTACTTGTTGAATCTCTGATTTGATCAGTGGGAAATGGGTACACCCTAATACGGCCACATCAATTGTATTAATCATCGGTTGAAGGATTTGCTGTAACTCTTCAAGGCTAATCTCCTCACCTCTTAGTTTATCTTCGGCCATATCCACCAGCCGAGTAGAACCCAACAGCTCTACTCTTTTATTACTCGAGAAGTTTTTGATGAGCTCGTGTGTGTATTCACGAGTAATCGTCGCGGGAGTCGCAATAAGGCCAACCGCTTTATTTGCCAGTAACGAGGCAGGTTTGATTGCTGGGACAACACCGACAATAGGGATAAGGTTATTAGCGCGAAGTGTAGGCAGGACTATCGTACTGGCCGTATTACAAGCTATCACGACAATATCAATAGCGTGACTCGCCACAAAACTGGCGACGATATTTTGGACTCGCTGAATGAGGACTTGCTGATCGAGCTCACCATATGGGTAAGCCTCGTTATCGAATACATAGATATAGTTGTGATTGGGTAGTAAATGGCTTATCTCTTTATATACAGAGAGACCGCCAACACCAGAGTCAAAGACCAATATGTTTTTTTGTATGCTTTCCGACACAACCATTACCTGTAAGAAGTTCCGCAGCAATGATACCCCTTCACTTAGTTTTCGCCAATCATCACTCTATATAATGCAAGCTCGGTAGCGTTGATGCACAAAGCGCTCACCCTGCTCTGCATTTTCTAGCTCTATCTTAAGCTTTCCTTTAAAGCATGGCGCTGACGTTACTAAGGTATGAAACTCACCATCTTCACCACATGGGTCGACGTGCCTTGGCAAACTGTCAATTAGCTCAGGCGTGTATTCTTTCCCGCAATAGATCATGTCTAATGCATCGCTATCGACTGTGACGAGAAAGGTCTCGATTCCTCTATCTATGATTTCTTGAGCCAGCGCTTGGCTACTCTCTCCCAGTAGAGGAAATACACACTCCCAACCCGCAGGTTCTATATAACTTCTTCGGTAAGCAGCAATACCATTGCAAAACATATCGCCGAATGCCACAGCATCAATAGATAAACCCGATCCTTTAAGCGCCGTAACAATCGTACTTTGATAGATTTCATTACTTGGGAAGACTTCCGGCAGCTCAATCGTTATTAATGGCAAACCAATCAATGTTGCCTGCATTCCAACAACCTCAATTGGCGTGACTTGGAAAGGAACCTCATCTCCAACATAGGTAGTATAGAGAGCAACAACTTCATACTCGGTGCTTTCAAGTAGGCGTTCTAGGGTTAATGTTGAGTCTTTGCCTGATGACCAACTTATGACGACTTTCTTTTTCATTGATATACCCAATAAGAAAAAACCGCCCGAAGGCGGTTTAAGTGATAATTAGAATTGGTAAGTTAGATTTGCGAAATATCTACGCTCAGGAGCGTTATACCCTAGCGTTGTTTGGTATTTCTCGTTAGTTAAGTTATCAACTCGACCACGAACCACTAACTCAGGAGAAATCCAATACCCTACAGAAACATCCCACAAACTCACTGATGGCAAAATATTATCTGGGTCAGTGGTTTCTTTTGGATTACCCGCTCGATCCCCAGTGTATGTATAGGTAAGGTTCACATCAAAATCGTTATATGAAGCATCCATCAACCACTTATAGTTTTCATCAGCACGCTTCGCTAATTTATTACCCGCAGAATCTTTATGATCTTTAAACTCAGCAACAACCGTGTGATGGATGAACCACGTGTCGAAATTACCTGTAATTTCTAACCCTTTCAATTTTGCATCTACGTTTTGAGGATACCAAAACGGACTACCTTCGTACCAAATGATCAAGTTATCGACTTCATTATCGTATGCTGTCACATCCAGTTTGAATAAATCGAATTCACCGGTATATCCAATCTCGCGGTTTTCGGCTTCTTCAGGCTCTAGGTCTGGATTTGTTGTTAGATCAGAATAGCTCGGAGCTTTAAATGATGTACCAGCAGCCGCTCTAAGTGAGTGCTTTTCTGTTAGGTAATAGCGAGTACCTAAAGACCATGTAGTGTGATTGTCGTAAGTATCATGTTTATCGTTACGCACGCTACCTACAATTTGAACATCACCGAAACGAAGTTCAGAAGAAGCATAGACACCAGTAGTATCGCGAGATTCGCCAGCTAGAGCATCAGGTGAACCATATGACAAGGCATCATCATCAAGTTTTTCTCTACGCCAGTCGGCACCAGCACCAACAGATACGTTCTCATTAACGTAATACTGATTTAAGAACTGCAGGTTCGTCAGATCTATTTTCTTCTTTGTTCCAGCATTGTCTTTACCTTGAGCTTGAGAATAGTCTAGGTTTTCGATTGCCTGCTGATTAGCTCTAAAGGTAGAGCTTAAGTTATCACCTTTATAGTCAACAGCGGCTGTAACACTCAAGTTCTCAGAGTAACCATAGTTCTTACCACCCGAGTCATACTCAGTCAGACTATCAAACCAACGAACAGATGCTGTGCCAGTAAAAGCCTCATTGATCGGCTGTGAATATGACGCAAAAAGATTTTGGCTTTCATAGCCATAATTAAGACCAGTAGCCGGGTCTTTAATATCGTAACCTTCAGTCTCATCAAAACCGCCAGCGAGTTTCAATGTTCCGCCGTTCGACAATTTTCGAGTCGTTGAGAAATTAGCTTCCTTTTGAGCATCACTACCAGCTCCAACCGCTATCATTGTCGATTCAGTCGAATGAGCAGACTCTGTAATAACGTTAATCACACCCGCTACCGCATCTGAACCATATAAAGCGCCACCAGAGCCGCGAATAACTTCTACTCTCTCAATAATACCTACAGGGATATGATTGAAGTTAATGCCGCCCGCAGCAGAGTCGATACGAACACCATCGACTAGAAACAATACTTGATCACTATTATATCCGCGCATAAAAACAGAGGCACTGTGTCCACGTCCGCCACTTTGAGAAACTTCAACACCAGGTACTCGTTTCAAAACGTCCACTAAGGATTTAGCTTGGGTTTCTTCTATTTCTTGTTTTGAAATAACGGTAGTAGAAGCAATAACATCATTTAAAGGTTGCTCAAAACGGTTAGCCGTCACCACCATGGTTTCGTCGGCAGATGCTTGTTGGGCGTGTAAATTGGAGATAGGTGAAAGCAGCGATGCTACAGCAACCGCTAAAAGGGATTTGTTCATGTTGTGATCCTAAATCGCGTAAAGTCCTACCAAACCACATCTTATGGTTTGGCCGCTGGCAGGTATTCGGACTCAAGAGCACAACCCTTATGGTTACCTAATATTCGACTTCCCACAAAAAGCTATTTGCAGTGTCTTATGAATACTCGTTCTCTTTTACCGCTGCGCGTCAGTTCTGGATTTACACCAGATTCCCTCTTCAGCCATCTATACATCTAAATGACACCAGCTTGCCGAAGATAGTATTGACCTCTGAATCATTTGTCTAGTCTAAGATTGTTATAAGCTATAGTTTTCATGGTCGATTTACATTGAATGGCTCTCAACACTGGACAAGCGCCTGTGATTGAATAAAATCTGCGCTCTTGATTTAAAAGCACGACAGCAAAAGGCATAACAATGGCGAATTTAGATGTAAACCCGCAACGCTACCAAGAACAACTGGCAGAAAAGACAGAGCGTCTTACAGAAATGTTCTCAGAATATGATGTGCCTGAACTGGAAGTGTATGAATCTCCAGAACAACACTACCGCATGCGTGCTGAGTTCCGCGTGTGGCATGAAGGTGACGATATGTATTACGTCATGTTCAATCAAGAGACTAAAGAAAAATACCGTGTAGATCAGTTCCCTGCTGCTAGCCGTCTTATCAACGACCTAATGCCTCTATTAACAGATGCAATGAAGGACAACCACTCTCTGCGCCACAAGCTATTCCAAGTAGATTTCCTTTCTACATTAAGCGGCGAGATTTTGGTGTCACTGCTTTACCACCGTCAATTAGGTGAACAGTGGATTCAAGATGCTAAAGCACTTAAGCAACAATTAAACGATGAAGGTTTTAACCTAAACCTGATTGGCCGTGCGCGTAAGATGAAAATTGTACTGGACCGCGACTACGTCATTGAAAAGCTAGACGTGAATGGTGATAGCTACATCTACCAGCAAGTAGAGAACAGCTTTACTCAACCAAACGGCAAAGTAGCAGAGAAAATGTTGGAATGGGCAGTCGATTGTACTCAAGACAGCAAAGGCGACTTGCTTGAGCTTTACTGTGGTAACGGTAACTTCTCATTAGCGCTGGCACAAAACTTTGAGCGTGTACTAGCAACAGAACTGGCGAAACCGTCAGTGGAATCTGCGCAATACAACATCGCGGCGAACAACATTGAAAATGTTCAGATCATCCGTATGTCTGCAGAAGATTTTACCGTAGCAATGGAAGGCAAGCGTGAGTTCCGTCGTCTACAACAAGCGAACATCGATCTTAAGAGCTACAACTGCAACACTATCTTTGTTGATCCACCGCGTTCAGGTATGGATGTTGACACTTGTAAGATGGTTCAAGGTTACGAGCGCATCATGTACATCTCTTGTAACCCTGAAACATTGAAAGAGAACCTAGACATTCTAAGCGAAACACACGATATCACTCGTTTTGCTCTATTTGACCAGTTCCCTTACACCCACCACATGGAAGCGGGTGTGTTCTTAGAGCGTAAAGCATAAATCCGCTTTCTCGGTCTAAGACAAACAGCAGATACAAAAAAACGAGCCAATTGGCTCGTTTTTTTTATTTGTAGATTGGTTTAAGCGGTTTTACCGATAAAGCCTAGCTTCTTACCTACCCAGGCTAAAAGCAGCATCGCGACTATAATCGCAAAGAAGTTTGAACCTGCATCAGGGTGCTGTGCTTTCACGAAAGCCGAGTGGCCAAATGCACCCACGAAGAAACAAGCTAAGCCTACTAGTGGGATATCTTCAGATACTGGGTTAGTTAGGTATTCTTGGTAAAGCGCTTGTACTGCCAAAACTAAAGCGATCAGCGGGAAAATAGAGAAGCCCACTTCACTCATTGTTACCCAAGATAACAATGCATCACCACACACACCGGCTACAACAGCAAGTACGAGTGTCTTTCTTTCAGAACCACGGTTTACAGTATTATTTTCATTCGACATTATTCAATCCCGCCTTTTAATCGGTTACGTTCACGTTCTTTACGATACCAAAAAGCTCCTTTGGCCATCATTCGCAATTGCATGATCAAGCGTTCAGCCAATTCATCTCGCTGACGTCGATCTAAATCTAATGCTTCTGCCCCTGAGTTGAAGACTAAGATAACCGAGGCTTCCGCTTGAGTGAAAGCTTCGTCCCTTGTCATGCCAGTCGTTATCAAATATTCGGTTAACTCAGCAGAGAAGTGCTGTATCTCACGAGCTACCGCTGCACGAAACTCAAATGAAGTTCCTGAGCGCTCTCGCAATAACAGTCTGAATACGTTAGGGCTGCTTTCAATGAATTCCATAAAGGTTTCAACCGATGTGCGAATCACACTGCCTTCTTTTACTATGCGTTGCCTAGCTTGACGCATTAACTGGCGCAACAGTAAGCCACCTTCATCAACCATGGTTAAGCCAAGCTCATCCATGTCTTTAAAGTGACGATAAAAGGAAGTCGGTGCTATTCCAGCCTCACGAGCGACTTCTCTCAAGCTTAGATTGGAAAAACTACGATCGGCGCTGAGTTGGCTAAATGCTGCATCGATTAAGCTGCGACGAGTTTTTTCTTTTTGCTGTGCGCGAATGCCCATTGGTTTCATACTTTATCAATTTCTTCTTTTACAGCCTAAACAGGCATGTCTAATACTCTGTTCAATATAACGCGAATCACTTATTTATATAAGGCACTCTGGTTATATAAGACACTAAACATACCTCTTTGTTCACGTACCGAAGTAAATACGTTCGAAGAAAAAATTTCAATATCCACACTGTCATTTGGAGACATACGACATACCAAATATTATTTTTTCGATAACACTGCGTGATCCCACCGACTCTCTGATGCCCTTTTCATGTACCCAAGAACAGAATCAGTTAAAATCTCGCTAAAGCAATGTTAATCAAATATAACAAGGAAGATATCTATGCCGCACTCCAACCACTTTGATGTAATCGTAATTGGTAGTGGCCCCGGAGGAGAAGGGGCAGCGATGGGATTAACCAAAGCAGGGTTGAACGTTGCAATCATTGAAAAAGAGAGCAGCGTTGGTGGTGGTTGTACTCACTGGGGAACGATTCCTTCAAAAGCACTGCGTCATGCCGTAAGTCGTATTATCGAATTCAACAGTAATCCGCTGTTTTGTCAGAACAACAAAAGCATTCACTCAACGTTTTCCAACATTTTGGGTCATGCCAAATCGGTTATCGACAAGCAGACTCGATTACGCCAAGGCTTCTACGACCGCAACCAGTGCACGTTGGTATTTGGTACTGCACGTTTTATCGATACCAACACTGTCTCGGTAATGCAAAGCGATGGCACTGAAGAACATTACAGTGCAGACAAATTTGTTATCGCGACAGGCTCTCGCCCTTACCAACCAGATAACGTCGACTTCCTACATGAACGTATCTACGACAGTGACTCGATTCTTTCTCTTAAACACGACCCGCAACACATCATCATTTATGGTGCTGGCGTTATTGGTTGTGAATATGCGTCGATTTTCCGCGGTTTGGGTGTAAAAACCGATCTTATCAATACTCGTGACCGTCTGTTGTCATTCCTAGACAATGAAACCTCAGATGCACTTTCTTATCACTTCTGGAACAGCGGTGTCGTGATTCGCAACGATGAAACCTTTGAGAAAATTGAAGGCACTGATGATGGCGTGATCATTCACTTAGAGTCAGGCAAAAAGATGCGTGCTGATTGCCTGCTGTATGCTAATGGCCGAACGGGTAATACCGATAAACTTAACCTTGGTGCAGTTGGCTTAGAAGCGGACTCGCGTGGGCAAGTCTCAGTAAACACCAACTACCAAACCAATGTTGACCATGTTTACGCTGTCGGTGATGTGATTGGCTACCCTAGCCTAGCAAGCGCTGCTTATGACCAAGGTCGTTTTGTGGCTCAGGCAATTGTGAAAGGTGAAGCTGAACGCCACCTTATCGAAGACATTCCAACCGGCATCTACACCATCCCTGAGATCAGCTCTGTTGGTAAAACCGAGCAAGAACTTACCGCAGCTAAAGTACCGTATGAAGTAGGACGTTCTTCATTCAAACACCTAGCTCGTGCTCAAATTGCGGGTAAAGATATTGGTAGCTTGAAGATTTTGTTCCATCGCGAAACCAAAGAGATTTTAGGTATCCATGTGTTTGGTGAGCGTGCCGCTGAAATCATCCATATCGGGCAAGCGATCATGGAACAGAAAGGTGAAGCAAATACCATCGAGTACTTTGTGAATACGACCTTTAACTACCCAACGATGGCGGAAGCTTATCGCGTTGCAGCACTCAACGGACTCAACCGTTTATTCTAGATATAGAACTAATAGGAGTATTTGACCACCCATAGGCCAAATGCATAAACAGCAAGCCATGCGCTTGCTGTTTTTATTTAAGATATTGAATATTAAGGCATTGATAGTAATTAGATCATGATGTTCTAAATACCCCTTTACCTGTACAGCCTCATTTACTCTCCACAAACAGAGCCCTCAGAGCTAAGCGAGAAACTCCCCTTTCTTCCACTGAGAAACAAACAACACACCAAGACCAATTCCGCGCATTGCCATAAAGCTCAGCATCGCTAACCACAGTGCATGGTTCTCTAAACCTGATGCTAAGTAGAAAATCACGAAGAAACTGCAGGTCGCAACAAACATACTATTGCGCATATCCTTGCCCTTGGTTGCTCCAACAAAAATACCATCCAACAAGAAGCACCACATAGACACCAATGGCATTGCGATTAACCACGGTAAATACACCTCGGCTTGGCTCTTCACGTCAGGAATGGTAGTGATCATATTAATCAAACTCGAGCCAGCGAGTGCGAACGCTATGGTCAGTACCAAACAAATATTGAAGCTCCAGAAGAAAGTACCAATCAATGACTGGTTCAGTTCATCTTTGTCTTTCGCGCCTATCGCTTTACCTACCATCGCTTCCATTGCGTAGGCAAAGCCATCCATCCCATAAGAGATGATCATCAAGAAACTCATCAACACGGCATTGGCTGCAACAACATCATCGCCAAAGCTTGCACCTTGGAAGGTCATGAAAGTGAAAGTCGCTTGTAGGCATAGTGAACGAAGAAAGATATCGCGATTCAATTTCACGAAACGACTCAAACCTTGGCTGGTTTTCTTAAGCAGATCCCATGGCGATGGTAACCGTTTCTTCGCCCAGATTCGGTAAACACAAATCAAGCCAAATGTTAGACCGGCATAATCAGCCATTACAGATGCCAATGCTGCACCTTCCACTTGCCATCCTAAGCCGATAACAAAAACGATATCCAAAATGATATTGGTGATATTGGTGATGATCACCATCCACATGGGCGCTTTGGCATTTTGAGTCCCGAGCAGCCAACCTAGAATCACAAAGTTAGTCAGCGCGGCAGGCGCACTCCAGGCGCGGATTGAAAAATATTGCTGACCATAGTGCTTAACTTGATCACTGGCGCTACTCAATGAGAAAACTAAATCGGCGACTAGACTGTGTAAAAGCAAAAAGATACCAGCAAACCCTAAGGCCATGGTCACGCCTTGCACGAAGACTAAACCAAGTTGCTTGCCATCATTCGCACCATAAGATTGTGCGGCTAGCCCTGTTGTCGACATACGCAGGAAACCGAGCAACCAAAAGGTCACGCTGATCATTGTGCCGCCCAGCGCCACACCACCTAAATACCAAGAGTGCTCGAGGTGACCGATAACCGCCGCATCGACTAAGCCCAGCAGTGGAACAGTAATATTAGAGAGAACCATCGGGATCGCGAGCAGCAGCACTTTTTTGTGCATCGCCTGATTGGATAGCGTTTGAAAAATAGTTTGGGGATTAAATAGCTTCACGATCACCTCTTAGATTAGAGGCGATAGTTTAACCTAGTGGGTGGTCACTATGTTGTGGAATTTTACTTATACCGGCTATGTGCTCAGTTACTCGAAATACAGAACCACTAGGGTTACCATTTCACGAGCACTAACTGTGGCGTTAAACGCTTTTTGACCTGAGAGATTTTACAAAGAAGCCGCTGCCACAATTTCCAACGATTGCATTGTTGGTCTAGGGGAGAAAACGCTTTTACCCATTGTGCCCATGGCAGCCAATTAAGAACGCTGTCTATTGGTGAAGACAACCCATGAGCATACTTTCCTGAACCAAGTTTTTGCCCCAACGTACTTGAGCTTTTATCTCCAGCTAACACTAAACACGCATGTGCATGAGTAAAGTAGCGGCTCAAAGACTGAATGAAGTTCGCCGTCTGCTGTTCATTGCAATCGAGCAGAGCATGTTCACACACCACCATCACCGAGGCTTGTTCTGGAATATTAAGTTCATCCAACCAAGTTAGGTCATCGACAGAACCACACTCCAAGCGATAGCGTTCATTTTTGTGGAACAGGCGTTGGCGCCACACTAGGTTTTCCGTGACGTCCAACTCAACCCAATGGCAGCGTCCATTATCTAAACGGTAGAAACGGGTGTCGAGCCCTGCCCCAACATTGATGATCCAAGCATCTGGGTTGTGAGATAGAAATTGCTGAACTTGAGAGTCACAAAGTTGAGTCAGTGTAGCGTAAAGGAGTTGCTGCTGGTCGAGCTCGCCAGTAAGACATTCAGGTGCGAGCTGGCAACGCTTGCAGGCTTGAGCTGCGATGGGGTCATAAACGAGACCATCATCGGCTAGGCTTTCGCGACTACGAAACCAAAGATGTTGAACGAGGTTCGTCGGAACTTGGAATTCTTGATGTGCAGACCCTTGTTCAGAAGAAGCCTTTTGAACAGAGGAGCGCGGCTTACGAGTAAGCGGCTTCATTTGAGGTTTGGTTGGGTTTGGCATCATCATCTTCCTTGTATCTCGACAAAGAAGATGATAATGAATATCAATTACAATAACAAGTTATTGAGAATAAATATCAATAAGCTGTTTGTACTGACTACATCCAGTCGGTGTTGCGAATAATACCAACCGCAAGTCCTTCAATAGACAAGTGTTGAGATTCAAGATCGACATGGATTGGAGAAAATTCTTCATTTTCAGCATGTAACAGAACCGTTGAACCTTTACGTTCTAGGCGTTTTACCGTTACATCATCATCGACACGAGCCACGACAACCTGACCATCGCGTACATCTTGTGTTTTATGAACAGCTAATAAATCACCATCCATAATACCGATGTCTTTCATACTTTCGCCATTTACACGAAGTAAGAAGTCAGCTTGTGGTTTAAACATGCCAGGGTCAACTTGGTAATGCATTTCTACATGCTCTTGAGCCAAGATAGGCTCACCAGCGGCAACCTGACCGATTAATGGTAAACCTTGCTCTTCGTTTGCTGCATCTTCAAGCAAAATACGAATACCGCGAGACGCACCCGGGATAATCTCAATCGCTTCTTTACGAGCAAGAGCTTTCAAATGTTCTTCTGCAGCATTAGCAGAACGGAAGCCTAGTTCACGCGCGATTTCTGCACGTGTCGGTGGCATACCGGAATCTTCGATCTTACCTTTGATAAGGTCAAAGACTTGTTGCTGGCGGGGCGTTAACGGCTTCATGATTCACCTGTCTTTTTATACAGTTGACTGTGAGTATATCCAGTAACTGAACAAAAGCAAAGCAATTGGTTGTTTTTAGTTCATTTTTAGCAAATTACAAAAACAAGATCTCTAGCCACACATAACCTGCGAGTGCCAAACAGATGAAAACCGCTGCCGAACCGACATCTTTCGCCATTCCAGATAACTCATGATGCTCACTGCCGATTCGGTCGACAACCGCTTCAATCGCGGTATTGATTAGCTCGACAACCATCACCAATACCACCGATGAGATCATTAAGATTCGTTCAACCTGGCTTACATCCAGGTAAAATGCCAACGGAATAAGCACGGCCGCCATGAACACTTCCTGTCGAAATGCAGCCTCGTTTTTAAACGAACTCGTAATACCTTGCCATGAAAAGCCTGCAGCTTTGATGATGCGTTTGAATCCGGTGTTTGATTTTTTGGTCATTTTTAACCCTATACTCAATCAGTCGATGAATGATTTTCCACAAACTTAACGGCAATATGACTATTTCCATTAAAAGGTTAGACCAGTTTCTGGTATTCTTGCATCGATTAAATTTACGCCTAGGCTTATCCCTATTTCACTCATAGGATTTATCCTTTTTATCAGAGAAATAGAGATACGCTTCAGCACATTGAAATAACTATTGAGGCAGTGAACCTATATGTCTTCTGGACAATCTTTTTCACGTTCATTAATGAAGCTACCTTTATCCGTATTGGTAAAGGGCACATCAATTCCTTCAAACCCTGTTGAGGATTTGAACATTGATTTGAGCAAACCGATTGTATACGCCTTACCGTTTCGCTCAAGTGTAGACATTCTTACATTGCAAAAACATGCACTTGAATTAGGCCTACCTGATCCGTTGAGCAAGCTTGAAATCAACGGCAAATCACTGCAACGCTACGTTTTCATCTCTTCTCGTAAAACTCTGCTGCAAGACGATGATTATGTACCAAGCTCTTCAATTGAAGTGTTCTCTGAGCTGCTTTCACTGCACGCTGACGACTCTGAACTCGATGTTCAAGTTATCCCTGCTACAGTGCTGTGGGGACGTAAGCCTGGTAAAGAGAATAACCAGAAGCCTTACCTACAAGCAATGAACGGCTTAGAGAAATCAAAAGCGGTGTTGCTAGCCGGTCGTGACTGTCTGGTTCGTTTCAGCCCAGTGGTTTCTCTACGCTACATGGCTAATTCACATGGTACCGACAGCACCATCGCACATAAATTGGCGCGCGTGGCACGTATTCACTTCTCTCGCCAAAAGCTTGCAGCATCAGGCCCTAACCTGCCAAGCCGCCAAGCTCTGTTTGATCGCCTACTAAAATCAGAAGCGATCAAGAAAGCGATTGAAGACGAAGCACAAGCAAAGAACATCTCGATCGAGAAAGCGAGCAAAGAAGCTCAAGACATCATGGACGAGATTGCTGCGAACTTCTCTTATTCGCTGATCAAGCGTGGTGAGAAGATTCTCGGTTGGTTGTGGAATAAGCTGTACCAAGGCCTGCATATCAGTAACGCTTCAACGGTTCGCAAGTTGGCTCAAGATGGTCACGAGATTGTTTACGTGCCTTGTCACCGTAGCCACATGGACTACTTACTGCTTTCTTATGTGCTTTATCATGAAGGCATGGTGCCTCCGCATATCGCTGCGGGTATCAACCTAAACTTCTTCCCTGCCGGTCCTATTTTCCGTCATGGTGGTGCGTTCTTTATTCGTCGTAGCTTTAAAGGCAACAAGCTGTACTCGACGATTTTCCGTGAATACCTAGCGGAACTGTTCGCTAAAGGTTACTCAGTAGAGTACTTCAGTGAAGGTGGTCGTTCTCGTACTGGTCGTCTATTACAGGCGAAAACAGGCATGCTAGCGATGACAATCCAAGCAATGCTGCGCGGCATGAACCGTCCGGTGACTTTGGTTCCTGTGTACATCGGCTACGAGCACGTGATGGAAGTGGCGACTTACGCAAAAGAACTTCGTGGCAAGCGTAAAGAGAAAGAAAACGCGAGCTTAGTGATTCGTACCATTCGTAAGCTGCGTAACTTTGGTAAAGGCTACGTGAACTTCGGTGAGCCGATTCAACTGAACCAATACCTGAATGAACACTCACCTGAGTGGACGAAAGACATCGATCCAATGGGCACCAGCAAGCCACAATGGATGAACCCGGTGGTTAATGACTTGGCGACTAAAATGATGACGCACATTAACGATGCGGCAGCGACCAATGCTCTGACCCTTTGTGCAACGGCGCTATTGGCTTCAAGACAGCGCGCATTGTCTCGTGACTCTTTGGTTTCTCAGATCAATTGCTACCTATCTCTGCTTAAGAATGTTCCATATTCTGCAACGTTCACTGTGCCAAAAGACAGTGCTGAAGATTTGGTAAAACATGCTGAATCACTGAATAAGTTCTTGATTGAATCAGACTCAATGGGCGACATCATTTCGCTAGACCGTCACCAGTCAATTCTGATGACCTACTACCGAAACAACATCATTCACTTGTTTGCTCTGCCATCGTTAATTGCACAGATGACCATTCGTCAACGCGGTTTATCGATTGACGCGATCCAAGAGAACGTTGCTGCTATCTACCCGTTCTTGAAGAAAGAGCTGTTCCTAAGCTACGACGAAGACAAGCTTGAAGACGTGGTTTCTAACATCATTGAAGAGCTGGTTAACCAAGGTATGCTTGTGGTTTCTGATAACGAAGTCACCATTAACCAATCAAACAGCCAAGCACTGATGCTGTTAGGTCGTACGATTTCAGAGACGCTACAACGCTACTCTATTGCTCTGAACCTGTTGGCAGAGAATCCTGATCTGGATAAATCCGATCTTGAACAGAAGAGCCAAGACATTGCACAGCGACTTGGTCGTCTGCAAGGCATCAATGCACCAGAGTTCTTCGATAAAGGCGTGTTTGCGTCGATGTTCGCCACTCTGAAACAACAGCAATATCTGGATAACGATGGTAACTGTGATTTAGAAAAGACTCAGCAATTCGCTAAGCTTCTCTACTCAATGCTTTACCCTGAAGTACGTTTGACGATTCAAGAAAGTATCCACCAAGCGGAGTAATCAACAGCTTGGAGTCTCTTGAATAGCGAGACCGAACACGATCAAAAAAGGCACCCAATGGGTGCCTTTTTCTTTAGCGTTCGTTAACTCGAAAAGCTGATGCTTACCAGAAGGTAATGAACAAGCCCGCTGTCACTGCCATTCCAACATAGTTGTTGTTTAGAAAGGCTTGGAAACAAAGGTCTCGATCGCGATGGCGCATCAGATGTTGTTGATACACAAATAAGCTTCCCGCTACCAACAATGCCCAATAGAAGGTATCTCCTAGTTGGTAATGCATGCCTAACGCAATCAGCATCGCTAGGGTGACGAGTTGCAAAGAGCCCACAATCAGTTTATCGAAGCGACCAAATAAAATAGCCGTCGATTTAATACCAATCTTCAAGTCATCATCTCGGTCAACCATCGCATATTGCGTGTCGTAAGCAATCGTCCACAACGCGTTAATCACGAAGATAAACCACACAATGCTTGGCAGCTCATTGGTTTGTGCCGCCCAAGCCATTGGTATCGCCCAGCTAAACGCTAAGCCAAGAAACAACTGTGGAAGATGCGTAAAACGCTTCATGAAAGGGTAAATGAACGCCAGACCCACACCAATAAATGAGAGCTTAATGGTCAGTGGATTCATGGTCAGTACCAGCAAGAATGAAACTACGGCGAGCACTAAAAAGAGCAGAATCGCTTCCTTGCTGGAAACCAAACCTGAGGGTAATGGGCGCTGCTTGGTACGTTTAACATGGCCATCTACTTTACGGTCAGCAAAGTCATTGATCACACAGCCAGCTGAACGCATCAACACTACGCCGAGTACGAAAACAACCAAGACATCAAAATCAGGCATACCTTGCGCGGCGATAATCAGTGACCACAAGGTCGGCCAAAGGAGTAATAGGGTACCAATCGGGCGATTCATTCGCGTTAATTGCCAATACGCCTTCGCTTTGGTGGCAAGCATTTACACACTCTCCTTAGAGTAAATGGGTGATGTTGGTAAAAACAGTTCTGCCACAAGCATCGGTTTATGGTTCATCCATAATCGAGAACGACGCGCGAGTAATCGCTCATCGCCTGCAATAACCCAACCGACTTGCAGCGCATCTCGCTCCACGTTCTCAGCACTGAAAACGGTCAATCCAAGCGGGACATTACCTTGTTGAGAAAGGTCTGAGTGCTGATGATCTTCTAATGTGACTCGGGGAATCAAGGTTCGACCTAACACCCACGGTTCGTCATCACCCTTTAAAATCACTTTACGCAGTAAGCAATCAAACGATGATAAAAGATGTTCCTCGTCTTGTTGTAGCATTGAGCGTTCTACAACTTGATTATGAAGCAACTCAACAGACAGGTGCTGACAGCTCTTCCCCAACTTGCGGGAAAGAGAACCTTGCTCCATCAGCCACTCTTTGGTGGTTTCATTAGGAAAATCAAATGTTTCTGTACTTTGCCAATCTACATTCATTAACGAATTAAGATACAGCGATATTGGCTGATTCATACTAGTATTCAATAGGTGACTTTACACGTACAATAAAGCTTCAACTTTCGAACAAAATTAAAGCGTTCTTCGAATTGTAAACGTATTTAGATTTAGACCGCTCATTGTAACAAGACTAATGCGTTTCGAATATCGCGAATAAACTAAAGAAAAGTCACAAATATGCACAAACGTTATGTAGCCCAAATATTTCTTGCGATTACCCTACTCTTTTCAGCATCAAGTTTCGCTGAAGAGGAGTCGGCAGCTAAACTCGCCTACTTCACGCTAGAGCCAGACCTGACCACCAATTTTTACACTAAAGGTAAAAAACTGGGCTACATTCAGGTTCGCCTCGACATCATGGTGGCAAATAGTAACGACTTGGCCGCTATTGAGCATCACCAACCACTGATTCGTGATGCGGTGATTGAATTGCTTGGCAAACAAAACGAAGAAACCATTAAATCTCTATCTGGCCGTGAAGACTTAAGAAAATCCTTAGTTGAACACCTCAACAAGATTTTGCTTCCAGAGACAGGTAAAACCCTGATTGCTGATTTACTGTTTACCAAATACCTTTATCAGTAATGATGTAAAACGAATCCCAATAAAAAAGCGGCTCATCTGGCCGCTTTTTTTGTCTCTATCGTTTGGCTACTCACTAGAAGAGATGAGTTAACTTCTTGCCGAGCTTGGTGCTTTCATCGCATCGATAAAGCCAATAATCACACCAGCGGCTAGGCCAGCTAAATGCGCCGTATTGGCGATAGCCATAAATGGCTGCATGTACCCAAGCACCAACCACACCAACATAAAGCCGACAATCTGTCTTGGGATACCCAAACCAAGCTGTGGCGCCTTCGCACCGACAACCCATAAGTAACCAACCAAGGCATACACAACACCAGACAAACCACCGAAGTTCGCCCCTTCAACCCAATATTGCCCAGCACCTGAAAGCGCAGAAGAGACAGCAAAGATCTGAAGTAGCTTGAGGTTGCCAAGTTTCTTCTCAATGTCTCCACCTAGCTGCCACCACCACAAAATATTAAATGCGATGTGCATAACAGAGAAATGCAGAACGGCATGACTCAGCCAACGCCACAATTGCCATTGCTGTCCATCAACCGCTGGGAAATGCAGGGCATTGAAAATTGCTTGGCCAAAACCGATCTGTTGCAGCGCAAAAATCACCACACACACCAACATCAGACTTAGTGTCACAGGGCCTGCTTTGGCTTTGATCATGCCCATGAAGCTTGGCGTGTAGTAATGGAAGTTGCTCTTTCTGGTCTCTGCCATGTCCCAAGACGCCGCTTGATAGCGCTTATGATTGGGTTCAGCCAGAAAACGATTCAGCTCAGCTTCGGTTTCAACCTGAAATTGGCCATCAAGAAGCCAAAGAGCAAAACGCCCTTCTCCCTCTGGAGACATCTGAATAGGGATCTGACGAGAGGCCATATAATCAATAAATGCTTGAGCAAGACGTGGATTGTCTAACACCATCAATCTAATCATTGTTACTTCCTATTCATTCTATGAGGGATGCTTGAAGCGGTTCAGGTGACGAAAGTAATTAACCTGCGATCACTGGAAGTTCAGCACGATGCCAAGCTTCGAAACCACCATCAACACTATATACCTCTTCAAAGCCTTGGTTCACTAAATATTGTGCTGCACCTTGGCTACTGATGCCGTGGTAGCACATCACTAAGATAGGTTGTTCGAACTCCACCTCATCCATGAACGACACCATCGTATCGTTAGTCAGGTGGTAGGCTGTTTTTGGGTGGGCAACCGCAAAAGACTGCGGGTCACGTATATCGACAAGTCGAGCTTCGCCTTGTTCAATGAGGGCTTGAGCGCCTTTAACATCGATATGTTTAAACTGGTCCATGACTTTCTCTTTTTATACTGATTTACTTTGCTGCCATTGTAACCTATCCCAAGGCTAACATTCACATCCACTTAATAAGGTTATCCACCAGCGATCACTTTTACACCATTTGTGGATAAATCTGTGAATTGCGTGAATAAAGTGCCTTTTCAAAAATAGATCCACAACATGTAGTAATGATCCTGATCTAACTGTGGGTTAACTGAAACATATCCCCACTCGAAAAACTCCGTCAAAGCCTTACTACACCCTGCTTTTAGACAGCTGACGAATAAACTTCTCACAGAGTTATCCACAAAATCATTTTGCAAATTTCGATCGCAAAAGTTGAGAAATCGATCCAAAACAAAAAGGCCGAGATCTCTCGATCTCGGCCTTTTCAAAATTCAGCTATTTGTTAGCTCTACTAAAAAGTAGAAGCTAATAGAAACTAGATGCTATTAGAAATCACCAACGGCTTGTTTCAATTTCTTCATCGCATTCTTTTCTAACTGGCGAACACGCTCAGCAGAGATACTGTAGGTATCCGCCAAATCTTGCAGTGTTGCCTTGTTGTCGTCTAACCAACGTGAGCGAACAATGTGTTGGCTACGCTCGTCTAAGCTTGCTAGTGCTAGCCCTAGGCGATTATTGGTGTGTGACTCCCAGTTAGCCGCTTCAACCGTCTCAGCAACGTCTGACGCTTTGTCTTCTAGGTAGTAAACTGGAGCAGTATAAGCAGAACCGCCATCGTCATCGTCCATAGGCGCTTCAAACGTCGCATCTTGTGCCGCTAAGCGAGATTCCATCTCACGAACTTCTGAAGGCTCAACACCCAGTTCACGAGCAACCGTCTCAACTTCACCGTTATTGAACCAACCCAAACGCTTTTTAGACTTACGAAGGTTAAAGAACAATTTACGCTGTGCCTTAGTGGTCGCAATTTTAACGATACGCCAGTTACGTAGAACGTATTCATGGATTTCAGCTTTGATCCAGTGAACAGCAAACGAGACGAGACGAACACCAACTTCTGGATTGAAGCGCTTAACAGCCTTCATCAAGCCGATGTTACCTTCCTGGACGAGATCAGCCATTGGCAACCCGTAGCCAGAGTAGCCTCTTGCAACGTGCACCACGAATCGTAGGTGGGAAAGGATCAAACCTTTCGCAGCATCGATCTCACCTTTGTAATGTAATCGCTCTGCAAGTCCACGTTCCTCTTCAGGTGTCAGCATTGGGTAGCTGTTCGCTGAGCGGATATAGCTATCTAAACTATCTTGTGTGACTAAAGCCATTTGATACGCTTGGTTTGCCATTCGGTTCCTCATCAATCTCTGATCTGGAGTAATACATCTATTAAAACCCGACAATCTTGAACCTAAAATGAACAGGTTTCAAGGAGGGGGAAGTAATTATGCATAATCAATTCGTCTATACAAGGCAAAAACTGGTTAAGAAGTGCCTATTTTTTGTCTAAATATGACTCTATTCACCTAAACTGGTTCAATTTCTTTTAGGTGACGCTGTGCAGAAAGCTTCGCAGCCACACTACCAAGTAGGGTTCCTACGATCAAAAGCAGTAAAGATTCATCCCAACTCAGGCCAATTAAACGGAAGTGGCTGTCGTATAGCTGAGCCAAGTCATCCACTGCGCTGTTCAGTAATACGGTAATCAATGCCGTCATTACCCAAGCGCTAATCGAACCTAAAACGCCAAACCACATCCCTGCATAAAGGTATGGTCGAAGAATGTAGCTGTCGGTCGCACCAATCAGCTTCATGGTTTGAATCTCTTCTTTATGCGCCAACACATTAAATCGTAGTGTATTGCCGATAATCAGAAATACCGCGCCCAACATCAATACCGTTAAGGTAATCACGATGACAGCCGCTAATGCTTTGATCGCATCTAATCGAGCTAACCAATCTTCGTCTAAGCGAACATCGGTGACTAATTCTTGTTGTTTAACTGTGCCTGCCAGTTCTTTAATTAGGGTATCGCTGTGTACGCTTGGTGTAATCACCAGCACACCTGGCAGTGAATAATCGTCTAGGATGGTTAGGGCATCTTCAAAACCAGAATACTGGCTGAGGTCTGCAAGCCCTTGCTGTGGAGAGATGTACTCCACCAGCTCGACTTGATCCCAACTTTCGATTTCATCCTTAAGCACCATTACTCGTGGCTCAGGAACACCATCCTCTACATAAGCACTTATTTGTGACGGGCTAGTGACATCTTGCGCCACTTCACCCACATTTTTACCTAGTAGGTACAAACAAGCTGGCATCGCTAAAGCCATTGAGATCACCGCAAGGGTCAGCAAGTTGCCTAACGGGCGCTGCCACATTTGCGAGAACGATGACTTGGCTTGTTTCCAGTGAACAATAAAGAAGTCGTCGCTTGAGGCGCGGTTCGCTGCTCGATTAGATTGAGGTTTCTTGATGCGCTTATTCGCGGCCATAGTCTTCAACCTCACTCAAAAATCCTTGGTTTAATTCAAGATGGCGGTATTGAGGGCGAGTGTTCACTAACCCGATATCGTGCGTTGCTAGGATGATCGTCACGCCTGCGCGGTTGAACTCTTCAAATAATCGCAACACACGGTTGGATAATTCAGGATCTAGGTTACCGGTAGGCTCATCTGCTAAAAGCAGAGTTGGGCGGTTCACCACGGCGCGAGCAATACCCACACGTTGTTGTTCACCACCAGAAAGTTGACTTGGCAAACAACGGGCTTTATCTAATAAACCGGTTTTGTCCAACGCAGCACTGACTCGGCGTTTTATTTCGTTTTCAGAAATAGATTCAATACGCATAGGCAGAGCGACGTTATCGAAAATCGAACGGTCCATCAGCAGGCGATGATCTTGAAAAACAATCCCTATATTACGGCGTAAGAAAGGAATGTCTTTGGCTGGGATACGAGTGATATCGTGATCGTTGAACCAGACTCGTCCATCGGTTGGACGCTCTATCGCGCAGATCAACTTCAGCAAGGTACTTTTACCAGCCCCAGAGTGCCCACCCAAAAAAGCCATCTCTCCACGTTTCAGGTGAAAGTCCACTTTTTGGAGCGCTTGTCTTCCACCTCGGTAGGCTTTACTCACTTGCTGAAATTTGATCACCGAAAATTCCTCTTACGATCACTAATATCAAATTTAAAAACGGTAGCAGATTAAGGATAAACCACTTTGCTACTCGCGTTACTCTTCGCGGCTAAATAGTGCTTCAATGAAGTCTTTAGATTCAAATGGACGCAGGTCATCAATACCTTCACCCACACCAATGTAGCGGATTGGAATCTGGAACTGGTCAGCAATTGAGAAAATTACACCACCTTTCGCCGTACCGTCTAGCTTAGTCAGTGTAATACCCGTTACTGGAGCCACTTCACTGAACAGCTTCGCTTGGCTGATAGCATTCTGACCCGTACCTGCATCGAGCGTTAGCATGATTTCGTGTGGTGCAGAGTCATCAATCTTCTTCATTACACGAACAATCTTGCGCAGCTCTTCCATCAGGTTGCTCTTGTTCTGTAAGCGACCTGCCGTATCGGCAATCACAACATCAACGCCACGCGCTTTCGCAGCTTCAATCGCATCGTAGATAACAGACGCACTGTCCGCACCCGTGTGCTGAGCGATAACTGGCACATCGTTACGCTGGCCCCAAACCTGAAGCTGTTCAACGGCTGCAGCACGGAAGGTATCACCCGCTGCTAGCATCACTTTCTTGCCTTCATTTTGGAATTGTTTCGCCAGCTTACCGATCGTAGTTGTCTTACCTACACCGTTCACACCCACCATTAAGATAACGTAAGGTGTTTTAGTGGTATCAACAACCAGTGGCTGTTCCACTTGGCTTAAGATGTCTGCCATCTCTTCTTTGAGCAGACCATAAAGCGCTTCACCATCTTTTAGGTCATTGCGAGATGCTTTTTCTGTCAGGTTTTCAATGATCTTAACCGTAGTATTCATACCCACGTCAGCGATCAGAAGTTGCTCTTCTAGCTCTTCAAACAGGTCTTCATCGATTTGCTTGCCTTTGAACAGACCAAAGAAACCCGCACCGATGTTTGCTTTAGTGCGGCTTAGGCTGCGCTTGAGGCGAGCAAAGAAGCTTTCTGTTGGCTTTTCTTGAACTTCTTCAACCTTGGCTTGCGGAGCAGCCACTTCTTCCTGTTCTGCTTCTGCTTCTGCTTCTGCTTCTGCTTCTGCTTCTGCTTCTGCTTCTGCTTCTGCTTCTGCTTCTGCTTCTGCTGCGACAGGTTGCTGCTCTTGTTGAGCTTCTTCAAGCACTTGCTCAGGTTCAGTTGGCTTAGATTGTTCAGCTTCAGGCGCGACCTGTTCAGCCTCAACTTGTGATTCAACTTCAGTTTGATCTTCAACGCTTTCTACGTTCGCTTCATTCTGAGTTTTAGGGCTTTGTTCTTCTTCACCAAAACCAAGCCACGATAATAATCCGCGCTTCTTTTTTTCCGTCATCAGAGGAGTTTCCTAGATCTACTAATTAGCTGT
The DNA here is from genome assembly GCF_023161685.1 of Vibrio sp. 1CM8B. Taxonomy (NCBI): domain Bacteria; kingdom Pseudomonadati; phylum Pseudomonadota; class Gammaproteobacteria; order Vibrionales; family Vibrionaceae; genus Vibrio; species Vibrio sp. 1CM8B. Next base: position 34,844 of record NZ_JALNTU010000021.1, on the reverse strand, counting down.
ATTGACTTAATACACGTCGACTCTTTGCTATTGTTATACAATACAAGCTTGTACAAACGAATAGTAAAGAAAAATGACAAAGCAGTGATAAGTTTGCTTTTAGCTTGATACACTTTGTCATTGCAAATTTATTTAATACACGAACCCACTTAAATTGGGCTCGGTATAGTATCACTTTATTAGCGGTCAAAAAATCTATGGTAAGACGTCGCCAGCAAAACACATCACAAAAAAAGCCATCCGGAGGCTTTGTTCGAATTATTAGTGGCTCATGGAGAGGTAGAAAGCTACCTGTTCATGATTTAGAAGGATTACGCCCAACCATTGACCGAGTAAAAGAGACGCTCTTTAACTGGGTGGCTCAAGATATCCCACATTCAACTTGCTTGGATGTATTTGCCGGCTCTGGCGGTCTAGGTTTTGAAGCAGCTTCTCGCCAAGCAAAAATGGTGACACTGCTCGAAATGAATCAAAAGGCGGCTAAACAGCTTTCTGATAACGCGAAAGAGCTCAAGGCAGACAACATTAATGTCGTGAATACTGATGCTATCTCTTTCCTTAAGAAACCAGGCACTCCTTACGATATGGTTTTCCTTGATCCACCATTTCGTCAAGGCTTACTGGCAGAAACAGTACAACTGCTTGAGAGTAATGGTTGGCTTGCAGACAATGCCATCATTTACGTCGAGACCGAGAAAGAACTGAAACTCGAAGCTATGCCAGAAAACTGGGAATTGCATCGCGATAAGACCACCGGACAGTCAAGCTACCGACTGTTCAATCGAATCACTGAAGAATAGGAGTTATTGAATGAAGTTCTTGCTTCCACTAGCAAAAGCAGCCATCGCCTTTGTTTGGTTTATCTTAATAGTAAATATTTTCTACCCGTTCCCGGGTAACGCTGCGATTGCGCTTTATATCATGACAGCATTCTTGTTCTTCATGCACGGCCTGCAGATGCTGATTTTCATCGGTGCATTCGGCGACAAGATCGAGATGTCACGTTGGGAGAAATGGTCAATATTGATTTTCGGTGTCTTCGCCTTACTCGATATCCGACGCAAACACATGATGTAATCGAGCTTAAGCCCAGATATAAAACGCTTAGCTACAGAAAACATCATGACAGAAACAGTAGAGACAAAAACGCCGCTCATTTGAGCGGCGTTTTTTTATTCAGCAACGATATTGATGTTAGCCCATGTAGCCTTTCACACCATCGAGGAACATTTGCGTCGACAGCATAACCAACAACAAGCCCATCAAGCGTTCGATGGCTTTAAGACCTCTCTCTCCCAGCACTCGCAGGAAGAAGCCATTAAACATCAGAATAAAGAAGGTAGCACCCCAAGCCAGCATCACAGCACCTGAAAGCTCTAACATATTGTCAGGGTGCTGAGTCGACAACAGAATCAATGCCGCAATCACTGAAGGGCCAGCAATCATTGGGATCGCCATCGGCACGATAAACGGTTCTTCACCCGCCGCAAGGCCGGTAATACTGCCCGCACTTGGGAAAATCATCTTAATCGCGATGATGAACAGAATAATACCGCCTGAGATACTCAAGGTTTCAGGCTGCACATGCAGGAAGTTCATGATGCTTTGACCAGCAAACAAGAACAACAGCAGGATAACCAGCGCAAACATCAGTTCACGAACAAGAACAATACGGCGACGCTTCGGATCAATATGCTTAAGGATAGAGAGCACGATTGGTAGATTGCCAAGCGGGTCCATAATAAGAAACAGCATGGTTGCTGCAGATAAAATTTCCATAAGTTTGTCTCGAAAAGCGTAAGTGCGCGGAGTATAGCAGCCTCAACATTGATTTTCGAACGCAGTAATAAAAGGATTAACTTATGTAATTAGAAGGGAATTTTGCGAAAGCAAATAGAAAGGTAGAAAGGAGAAAAGTAAAAAGAGAATTTAAAGAGTGAAGCCGAAACGTCGCATCCACTCTTCTTATCTATAAAAGCCAAAAGGCGCTAAAAACCAAGTCACTGGGAATTAGTGGTTACACACACGTTCGCGATTAGTGCAAAGCTTGTCATCAATAACTACGACTTTTTCCATCTTCAGGAAAAACTTCAGCAATCCATCTAAATCCAGGCCGTTCAGCTTACAGGTATGAAAACGCGCTTCTGCGCCATAAGTTTGAGCGAGCTCTTGCGTCAACTCTTCACGAGTCAGTGGCTTTTCACTCAGTAGGTTTAAAACGTTGTGTGCATGAATTTCGGTAGTCATAACTCTATCTCATGTTTAATGAACTAGACGTAGAGTACCTACTTTCATCTGAGCTGCCTTGATGTAGCTCAGAGTTAAGTTAGCTCTACCCTAAATGGTAAGGGAAGCAACAATGAGAGCGTGAGCCAGAAAGTAGCTGCCCGTCACCCAAAAGTAGGCACCCTTAATTGGGCTACGATAGAAATTTAGCGCGTATGCCAATGCTGAAAGCAGCAACACGGCACAACCCGCAAAACCCACCGCATGCGACAGTTGAGGATCAAGCAACCAGAGCTCACCAGAAGCCCATGCAAGCTGAATAAGCACGATACCCATGATAACCACAGGAAAGACGAGTTTGTCTAAACGAGGCAGAAGCAAGAAGAAAGCAACGACACAAGCCGCCAACAGCAGCGCGAACAACCACCAGACCATTTCTCCTGATAGCTGTAACCAAAATGCTTTGCTGTAACAGAGCTGAGCCAGCAAGAAGCAAACAAAATGCAGTGGACGTTTTTGAGTAACAGTATGCAAGACATCTGCGATCGCAGAGACCGCCAACCCAGCAACGACCCAATAGGTAAAATCAGCAACGACAGATTGAGTTAAAGCAATGGTCGCTAATAATACATAGGTAAAAACCTTATACGATAAGGCCTGACCGATATGTCCATGTTTCGTTCCTGCTATTGCTCCGATACCAGACAAGGAAACCGCCAACCAACTCCACATACCATTTGCCCTATTGCTTTAAATCGTCGCCAGTCTAGGCACACGAGTGTTGATGTAAAGCCTCAGCCCCTCAAAATTGGATCTTGATTACGCTTCCACTAAAAAGAGTCTCTTTAGATTGAAGTCGTAACAATTACCACCATGACAATGGCCATTCGTTTAAAACTAGAACGAATCAACATAAAACCCATTCAAACTGGCATTAGAGTCGCCATACTTGAATTTTGGCCAATTCTAACCTGTCGGCCCCACCAAAACCGGCCTAATTCCGTCAAATACCACACTTAAAAAATTAAAATAACCACATTTAAAACAAATAATAACAATAACTTAAACAAACAAACTCAAGATTAATAGGGAAATAAAAACGCCAACCAAGCCTAGACTTGTAAAGTAGCCAGTTTTCTTTTTTAACGCCCAGTTTTGTCAGGTTATTTCAAGCCTCCGGTAAAAATCGCCACAAAAACCAAGCCGAAAACTTAAAAAACCAACCAAAATCAACCTAGCCACCACCAACCTCTATTAATACAGTTTAACAACCTTTAACAATATAAATTACACAAAACAACCATTATAAAACAACAAGTTAAATTAAATCAGAACAAACATAAATCACAACGAACAAATTAAGAACACACCATAAAACACAGTTAAACACTGCCAAACCAGCCAAAAACTCATAGTTTTCTACTACTTTTAAAGCTTTCGAAAGTAATTCTTGATCTAAAGCCATAAGTAGTGCTATTCTTTAAAACATAGCGAGAGACAACCAAATTTAGGAGTAGTGTTATGATTTCATCTTCGCAAAGACAAGGACTTGTAATGATCGCGGTAGTTGTAGGTCTAATGACACTACCGATGATGTACTAAGCAAGTTACAGATAAAAAAAGGGACGCCATGAGCGTCCCTTTTTTTGTTCAATTTTTTCATTTTCACTTCGAAAACAGATGCAGTGTTAGCACATCCCAGTTCGCATAATAGAAACCTGCGGCAGCTAAAGTCATTGCCATCATCAGTAAGATCGCAACTCGCCAGATAAAACGACCACTACGTGGAGTCAGCTCCTTCTCGCAGTCGTTACACATCATGATAAACTTATGTTGGTCTTCCAACTTAGCCTCATGTTCATTGACTACCTTATTACGACACGTTGCGATATAGCGCAGCTTGCTCACCATATCGTGCGGTAGCCTTTCTTCACAGCTTGTTACAAGCTCATGCAATCCTTCGCCTTCGGCATGATATTGAAGCCTCAATAATTTCTCTATATTGCGAGTTCTTGTCACCACTTTTTCAATATCGGTCATCTTGGCCCTCCCACTCCACACTATAATTCTAGTCGAGCATTTCCCTATTCTTATACAAAATCACTGTTATTTACGAGAGAAAGAGACAATAAATAACAATGCTTTATCCCAAACTGACCATTAAATGTGATGTCTGCCGAAAAATAATCAGCTTGGCTTACAACAGTTCACGAATAACGGCTTTAAACACATATCCCTATTGCCTGAAAGACTAGAATAACCATCACGACTACATGGAGGTTATATGCCTAATTCACTCTTTTTTGCCATCTTTGCTCTCGCTGCTCTAGCGGCTTGGGTATTTATTGGTTTCTATCGAAAACACTCGCAAGGTGAAAATGCGCCAGAGAAGAAAGTGAATGTCACGGTGTTAGACAAACAATCGATCGACCTTCCTGACGCAGAACCGGGCCAAGAAGATCAAGAGTACTGGATTTACGTTCAACGTGGTGTGGTTGGTCCGAAGCGAGAATTCCAAGTCGGCATCCACTATTTCCACGCCCTTAACCCTGGCGACAAAGGAACCTTAACCTACCAAGGCGATAAGTTCTTACACTTTGCGTTGAAGCGCTAAACGTCAGCCGCTTCAACTTTCGTCCCTAAGCAATCCATCAGAAAGCCTTAGCACTCACCGCTAAGGCAATAACCAACGCGTTTTCTCTGACTTAGACACCAACCAACTCATCCATAACGCGCCAGCTCCGCTGATCACGATCCATAATGGAATAACCCAAGCCGGGTGTCCTTGGTACCAACCGAACTCTTTCATCGGCCACAAGAAAATCGGGTGCAGCAGGTAAATACCCAAGCTGTGTTTACTGATAAAGCCAACTACTTGGTTACTCTTCTCAGACAAGCCTTCACCATAGTAACGGCATACCATGAACACCATGCTCGCGGCTAATACGGTATTCAACGTTTTGTAAGATAACCAGCGCCCTACCGTGTACTCTTCTGCAACCAAGCTTGCATCAACAACCATGTAAACCGTGGTTAGTAACGCTAGCCCACCCAGTAACACACTCACGCCAACAGTCATCTTGTTAAGTGGCACAATTTTATACAGCAAGTAACCCAATGGTAAGTAACCGGTGTACAACCACAACTCGTGACTCCAAGGGCCATCGATTTTCAGTAAGAACAGTAATGTTGTGAACAACCATACCGCCGTAAAGACATAGACCGATCTATCACCGTACTTTCTAACCATGATCTGCAAGAAAGGAATCACAAAGTAGAGCGGAATGAAGTAATAGAAGAAACCAAGGTGGTAATAGGTGTAATGATGGTAGCTATTAAGCAACACGTCCCAACTGACGTTGGCATCAAAGCCCATTGCCGACCAACCTGACAGATAGGTATAGAAAAGCGACCAGACAATGAAAGGTATCAGTACCTTGCCCAGACGACGCTTGAGGTAGTATTTGGCGTCAAACGGGCGCTGATCACTGAGCATCAGTGCACCAGTAATCAAGATGAACACAGGTACTGCCCAGCGGCTGAAGCCGTTTACCGTTATGGCAGTAAGCCATTCACCGAAAGGAATAGTGCCCAATTCATTGCGATAAGGCGCCAAAACATGAATCGCGATAACCGCTACGGCCGCGACACATCGTGCTAAATCAAAAAAGAGAATTCGCTGCTTCATGTAAATGCCTGATTAATATTCAATCATTCTACTATAGCAATAAAAAAGCTGACCGGAATAAATACCAAGTCAGCTTAGTGTTAAAGGAGATGCTTATCGCGAATTTAGCTCATACGACGCTAGCTTATGCGACTTTGGCTCTCAATCATGCGGCTGAAGCTTATGCCGCTGAAATTTGCGGTACTTTCGGTAAACGCAGAGAGATCACCGTCGTTATCGCTAAGAATGCGAAAGAGACCCACAGACACGCAGACAAACCTGCCATTTGGAATACCAAGCCCGACAATATCGTGCCAATCAAACGACCCATCGCGTTTGCCATGTAGTAGAAACCGACATCAAGAGAAACGCCATCGCCTTTCGCATAACTCACAATCAAATATGAGTGAAGTGATGAGTTCACCGCAAAGATGGCACCAAATACCATCAAACCACCCACGATAACGAGCTCTGGTTGCCAACCAATCTGTACTGCATAAGCGATAGCAGCGGTCACGATAGCCAACGCCCCCGCCCATAACAGCGCAGCATGGCCATCTGGCACCTTGCCTTGAGCTTTACCAGTAATCTTCGGCGCTATGCCTTGTACAAAGCCATAAGCGATAGTCCAAGCCGCTAAGAAACCGCCAACCCATGAGTGATCCCAACCAAACACACTGCCTAGGTAAATCGGCAAAGCAATCACAAACCACACATCACGAGCACCAAATAGGAACATACGCGCTGCAGATAGGATGTTGATGGATTCAGACTTAGAGAAGATCTGTTTGAATTTAGGCTTGGTTTTCGCTTTACCCATGTCCGCTTCTAAGCTCAACACACTGCCAACGAAGACCAATGCCAACACGGCTGCCATCGCGAGCACAGCGTATTGGAAGCCAATCGTTGAAAGCAGCAAACCACCAATAAAGAAGCCAGCCCCTTTAAGCGCATTCTTAGATCCGGTCAGAATCGCAATCCATTTATAAAGCGCGCCCTGTTGTTCATCAGGAACCAGAGTCTTAATCGAACTCTTGGCACTCATCTTATTGAGGTCTTTAGCGATACCAGACAAGGCTTGCGCCGCCATGACCCAAGGAATGGTCAGCATTGCCGTTGGCACAGCGAGCATACCCAAGGCGACAACTTGCATGCCTAACCCGATATTCATGGTCTTATTGAGGCCAAGACGTGCCCCTAACCAGCCACCGATTAGGTTAGTCACCACACCAAAGAATTCATAGAAAAGGAACAGTGAGGCGATTTCTAACGAACTGTAACCAAGGTCGTAAAAATACAGAACCACCAGCATACGAAGTGCACCATCAGTAATGGTGAAGTTCCAGTAGTTAAAAGTCACCAACATGTATTGGCGAACGCTCTTACTTAGATTTGAAAACATAACGCTATCTCTGCAATCTAAACAAAAAGAGCTTTTAGATCATAGGTGTCCAAAAGCTCTAATTCTTACTTTCCACTTAACTTATACTCAAAATAATTGGAGTTGCAGCTAGGCAACAAGCAAGTTCAGCCCTATGAGCATAGGTGTTCTATGTGATTAGGGCGGCCGGCGTTCCGGTGAACTTGCGCAGTTAACAACGCTGCAGGTTCAAGTATGAAGAGCTACGCAGAAGCTACGCCGTTGATATACTCAACCTGAATAGGCTTAGTAAATGCGCCGGGACGCAGTGCCTGCACCTCTTGAACAACCTTGCTCAAATCCCAGCCTTTTTCTAACAGTAGGTGAGCCGCGAACAAACCAGTGCGACCAGAGCCACCCATACAATGCATCGCAACCTTGCCGCCGTTATCAACGATGTTATGTAGCTCAGGGCTAGCCGCTTGCCACTTCGCAGCAAAATCAGCACCCGGTGCACAGTCGTCTTCAATTTCGATTTGGAACCATTGCATGCCTAGCGCACGTGTTTTTTCACCAAGTGCCGCCACGTCTTTGCTTGCAAGCTCATGGTCATCAAGTGCTGTCACGATAGCTTCAACGCCTTGCTCTTTTAGCTGAGCCAGTGATGCATCAAGCGTTGCTTCTTTTGTACCTGGGCATGGAGTCAGGATTAGCGCACCTTGCTCTAGGTCTAGTTGCCATGTTGGATGTGTCATTATATCTTCTCCAGATTCTTATTAAGCAAGGCCAACGGTACGAACTAGCTCAGCGGTACGTGTCGCGTAACCCATCTCGTTGTCGTACCAAGCGTAGATCTTAACCATGCGCTTACCGACCAACATCGTTGATAGTGCATCCACGATTGTTGAGCGTTGGTCGCCTTTGTAATCGATAGAAACCAGTGGACGCTCTTCAAAGCCAAGAATACCTTTTAGTTCATTCTGAGACGCTTCTTTCAGCATCGCGTTAACTTCTTCTGCCGTGGTGTCTTGCTTCACTTCGAAGATGATGTCTGTCAGAGAAGCGTTCGCTAGCGGTACACGAACTGCGTGGCCGTTGATGCGGTTTTCTAGCTCAGGGAAGATCTCAACAATCGCTTTGGCGCTGCCCGTCGTTGTTGGGATAAGACTCATGCCACATGCACGTGCGCGGCGTAAGTCTTTGTGCGGCGCATCAAGAATAGTTTGCGTGTTAGTTAAATCGTGAATAGTGGTGAAGGCTGCGTTCTCGATACCAAGCTTCTCGTTGATCACCTTAACCACTGGCGCGATACAGTTCGTTGTACAAGACGCTGCCGTTACGATTTTGTGTACCGCAGGGTCGAAGATATTGTCATTCACACCAACAACGATGTTTGCGATGCCTTCTTCTTTCACTGGCGCCGATACCACAACACGTTTCACGCCCTGCTCTAGGTATTTGTTTAGGAAAGAGGTCTTACGGTGAACACCTGTCGCTTCGATAACCACATCACAACCAGACCAGTCGATCGCATCGATGTCGCGCTCTTGTGTGGTCTTGATGCGCTGGCCATTAATGATCATCTCGTCGCCTTCAACAGCCACTTCGTGATTCCAACGACCTTGAACCGAATCGAACTCAAGAAGGTGAGCCAGTGTTGTCGTGTCGCCAGCAACATCGTTAATTTGAACAAACTCTAGCTCTTCCCAATCGAAAGCTGCGCGAAGTGCTAGACGGCCGATACGACCAAAACCATTAATACCTACTTTGACTGTCATTTTCTGTTCTCTCAGTTAATTGCCTTCATATTTGAAGCCGCAGCGTTGTTGACTGCATTCACTTACCGGATCGCCGGCCGCCCTAATCACATAGGAAACCTATGCTCATAGGGATAAGTTCACTTGTCGCCTAGCTGCAACTTAAACTATCTTGGCAATAAGTTTTAATGTATTTAAACGCAACATTGAGGACGTGAAGTCATCGCTTCTAGGCGCTCAATATCTTGTTGGTATTCAGTTTTCAAACAGTTCGATGCGATAAGGTCATCAATTAACTTTAGCATCCAACCCGGTAAATCATTAGCAAGGCGATAGAACACCCATTGCCCTTGGCGAACGTCAGTCAAAATGCCGTTTGAACGCAACTGCGCAAGGTGGCGTGAAACCTTTGGCTGACTTTCTTGTAATGCCTGAGTCAACTCACCAACAGAAAGGCACTCTTGGCGCACAATCATCATTAAGCAACGCACTCGCGTTTCATCAGACAGTAATTTAAAAAATTGGTGAGGAAGCATAATTACATACTCATATATGGATATGCGTATATATTAGTTATAAAAAAACGCACGTCAAGGCGTGCGTTTCAATTGTCATAAAAGTTTAACGAAGAAATATCAGAGCTTGTTAGTCACGGTATGGCTCCAGCGACGAGCTTCAGTAAGCTCCGTTTTGACCTGATCCACGCTTAATCCTAAATCAGCGCAGTGCTCATCAATCTGTTGCCAATCGGCATGTTCAAAGCTCTCTTCAAGTGCGAGCAAAGTACCATATGGCCCTTCTCTACGAAGCAGAGCCACCTTGATACTTTTACACAAAGGCAGTTGCTCAACTAAATTCTCTAACGATAGGTCGAGCAATGCATCCAGCAACGAGAACAAACCAATCATAAAGGCTTGCTCGGTATGTCCTTCAAATGCCTGATAACGAGACATACGCTGGCAAAACTGTGCTCGCTGCAAAGACAAGCCATACAACTCTTTCGGTTTTTTATCCGAAACGTAAGACGCCACCGCCAGCGAGACAAACATTTTCAGTTTTTCTTGCCCTAGATACACCAAGGCCTGACGGAATGAAGAGATGGTCACCTCTAGACGAGGCGACATGGTGTTCACAAAGCGCAGTAGCTTATAAGACAAGGCGACATCTTTCGCGACGATGCTCTCGACACGCTGAAAGTCGACATCGGGCTTACACACTTCTTGGAACAGCTCCATGGCAATCACTTGCTCTGGGCTAATGTACTTAGTCTTGATGATTTCCGGCTTGCTAAAGAAATAGCCTTGGAAGAACTTAAAGCCCGCCTCTTTGGCTTGCTGGAATTCTTGTTCGGTTTCGACTCGTTCAGCAAGAAAGCTAAACTTTTTCCCTTGATGTGCTTTGACCAAATCACACGCCTCATCCAAGCCCATCTGCATGATATCGAGCTTAACAATATGCGTGTATTTGAGGAAACGTTCCCATTCTGGCGTCGAAGTAAAGTCATCTAGAGCAATCATGTACCCCGCTTGATAAAGCTCTTTAACGGCTTCTAATAATTCGTCGGTCGGTTGGCAGGTTTCAAGGATCTCAACCACCACCTTGTCTTTCGGCAAGCTCAAAGGCAACCGACGAATCAAGCTTTGGTAAGGGAAGTTAATAAAGCAGCGTGAAGATGGGATCGATGGGTTAAGCCCAACCGACAAGAAGTTCTCAACGATCAGACGATACGTTGCTCGATTAGACTCTATATGCGCTGGATAGGCATTCCTTTCTCCGTCACGAAACAGCAGCTCATAACCAAGCGTGTTCTTCTTACGGTTTAAGATAGGTTGTCGAGCAACGTAGGTAGCGGTCATTTCTTGATAACTCTAATTGGTTTAACTTTAACTCTATTGCTTTGATTAGGCTTTGGCAGCAGCCAGCAATGCGCCGCAGCCCATGAACATACCACCAAAGATTTTATTTATCTTACCCATTATGCGATCTGAACGAATAAAACGTCCCATTTGCGAAGCTAATGAGGTGTAACCCAACATAACAACGCTATCAATGAATACTGTTGTAACACCTAATACTAATAATTGCGGTGCTTGCGGCTGTGTTGGATCGATAAATTGAGGGAAAAGAGCCACCAAAAACACAATAGATTTTGGGTTGGTAAGGTTAATCAGCACCGCATTTCTAAGCAGCTTACCACTCGATAGCATCGAGTTTTCTTGTGAAGCCACTAAGCTAGAGTTGTCACGCCACTTTTGAATACCCAACCAAAGAAGGTAAACCACGCCCACCCATTTGATGATGGTGAACGCCAACGCGGATTGAGCGACTAATGCACCAATGCCCGCGCCCACCAGCATGATGTGGAATGCAAGACCGAGCTGTAAGCCCGCGATCGACGCAAGTGACTTCTTGGTGCCATAACTTAGCCCATTGCTGATTGAGTTAACGGTACCTGAGCCCGGAGCCAAACTAAACAATATCGCCGTGACGACATAAGCAAGCCAAACATGAGTATCCATTTGCATTTCCTTACTAGTTCTTTAATCTAACAACATTAGTAGCAATAAAGCTCTCACACGCATCAGTTCAGGTAATTTCCCATGGAAAACCACAGCGGCGCCCCGATTTCGTACACGCAAGAACCTCAATTCGAGCAAGCGATTAAACACCCGATCCCCACCCTTTGGCAACAACGAAAAGATGGGTATGTAACAACATCCGGTAAAAAGAAGCTGTACTGGTGTAGCCTGACTTCAGAGACTCATACCAAGGCGATTGTTATTTCAAATGGCCGCATTGAGTGCTGCCAAAAATACCAAGAACTTTTTTATGATTTCTATCAACAAGGCTATGACGTTTATTCATTTGACCACCAAGGTCAAGGCCAGTCTGAGCGTATGGTAACAGACTCTGACATTGGTCACATTCATGAGTTTGATGATTATGCATCTGACATGTCTGACGTCATTGCCAGTTTCGATCTCAGTAAGTATTCCAATCGCTACCTGCTCGCACACTCAATGGGCAGCACCATAGCCACCCGCTACCTACAAACCCATCCAGACCACCCATTTGATAAGGTGACTCTGTGTGCTCCGATGTTTGGTATCAATACCGAGTGGTACCTGAAACCTATCGCGATGATCGTTGGGCAAGTGCTCACCGCTTTTTATACCAAGCCGACTTACGCGCCGGGCCAGCAAGCATATTATTCGAAGCCTTTTGAAAACAACTTACTAAGCCACAGCAAGGTTCGTTATCAGTGGTTCCGTCGCTTATATGACGAGTCTCCATCTTTGCAGGTGGGTGGACCAAGCACGCGTTGGGTGTGGCAAGGGTTAATGGCCGCCAAGCAAGCGATTCAACAAACTCGTCAAATCAAGATCCCTCTGCTATTGATTCAAGCTGGGGATGAAAAGATTGTCAGTAACAGTGCCCAAGTAAAGTTCATCTCTAAGCTGAAGAAAACCAACTCTGATTGTCAGTTTAAGTTGGTTGAGGGTTCTAGGCATGAGGTGTTGTTTGAGCAAGATGAATATCGCAATCAAACACTGGATGCGATCAATCAGTTTTTCGCCTAAAGCCAATAGGCTAAGCAACCTACCAAGAAAATAAGCGCTAAAGAGGAAGAGAAGTAAGTGAGCTTTGCCCTCTTTTCTTGCATGAATTTGGCATACAATTTCTACCTAGAGATATTGTAGTTAAAACGATTCTAGCGCTGGCTAGCGTCAATATTGGTTAAGCATTTTGCAATGAGGGTTAAATGAGTATTCCTGCACTAAAAGATTCCGTGAAAATTGTTGCTTCTGATTTAGATGGTACGCTTTTGGCTCCCAACCATCAGCTAAGCGACTTTACCAAGCTAACGCTTAAGAAATTACACGACCAAGGTTATACCTTCATCTTCGCTACGGGTCGTCACCACGTCGATGTGGCGGGTATTCGTCAGATAGCAGGCATTCCGGCGTACATGATCACTTCAAACGGTGCACGCGTGCATGACCAAAACGATCAACTGATGTATAGCCAGAACGTACCTCAGGAACTCGTTCAGCCGGTTATTGATATTGTGCGCCAAGATCCAAACCTCTTTATTCACATGTACCAGAATGAAGATTGGTTACTAGACCGTGAAGATGAAATGTTGGCTAAATTCCACAGTGAGTCTGGCTTTAGCTACAAGCGCTTTGAAGCTGAAAACGCACCAAGCGAAGGCATCGCGAAAGTCTTCTTCACACATCCAGAACAAGACCACGAATATCTCGTCACGTTTGAACAAAAGCTAAGAGATGCTTTTGGCGACAAACTGAACATCGCCTTCTCTACACCTTGGTGTCTGGAAGTGATGGCAGCTGAAGTCTCTAAAGGCCACGCTCTAGACGCTGTTGCGAAATCACTGAACCTGACACTGGACAACTGTATTGCCTTTGGTGATGGCATGAACGACGCTGAAATGCTGGCTATGGCAGGTAAAGGGCTAATCATGGGCACATCACATGAGAAAGTGATGAAAGCACTACCAGACAATGAAGTGATTGGCAGTAACGCAGACGATGCTGTTGCTCACTACCTAGAAAAGCACCTGCTCTAATCTCGCTCGTTGAAGAGATCTGAATAATTAAAAAGGCAGCCAACTGGCTGCCTTTTTTGAACCTTACGTAAAAAGCTCTCTCTAACGCTATCGAGAACCTAGCACTTCTTTGCTTAAGATTGCCTGCCACTCTTGTTCGGTAACCGGCATGATCGATAAGCGATTACCGCGCTTCACCAATGGCATTTCGGAGAGTTCAGGCATGGCTTTAAGCGTTGCCAAAGGAATCAAGCGCTCAGTCACTCGCACAAACTCGACATCCACCATGATCCAACGTGGGTTATCGGGTGAAGACTTAGGATCGTAGTAATCACTCTCTGGGTCGAACTGAAAGTGGTCTGGGTAGGCTTCTCTGGTTACTTTAGCGATCCCCGCTACGCCAACTTTTTTGCATGATGAATGGTATATCATCACCAAATCTCCAAGCTTGACGTCATCACGCATCATGTTTCGAGCCTGATAGTTGCGTACACCCTCCCAACAAGAGGTTTTTTGTACTCTCAGGGCCTGAATAGAGAAGGTGTCGGGTTCTGTTTTAAATAACCAATATGCCATAATAAATCCAATTAACGGTTGCTCCGAGGAAGATATAACATGAAGGTAATGAAAAACCCAGTGACATGGCTAGTCGCGTTCGCTCTACAAGGCTGTGTTACGGCACCTGATACGCCACAACAACCTGAACAGCCCCCAGCAACCTTGGATGAGCCACTGAGCATTCAACCACAAACCTTCATCATGCGTGGTCAGGTGGTGGTTGGTCATGAAAGCCGAACCTTCACTCCTTGCGGTAGCCAACAACAATACTGGCTAGACTTATCTCCAGAGTTAGCGTTAGAAGCACAAGGGCTCTCAACGAGACCTTACCAAGCCTTATATGGCGAGCTGATTGGTCACCTAACTGTACCGAGCCAAACGGGTTATAACGCAGATTTCACAGCCCGTTTCGTGGTTGACCAAGTGAACATCCTAACCGCAGAGAACCCAGAGCGCTGCGACCAACCACTGCGTTCAACACGAGTATTTGGTAATGAACCCTTCTGGTCAGCAACCTTCGATAAAGACCAGCTCAAATACACTAAGATGGGCGAACAGCCACAAACCCTCGATATTGAATCAAGCCGCACCACATCGAGCAGCCGTGATTACCAATTAGAAGGTAAAGCAGCACAAGGCAAACTCAACCTTACGAAAGAGAGCTGTAGCGACGGCATGAGCGATTCTATCTATGGGTGGCATGCCAAGCTTAACCTCAATGACAGTGACTACAATGGTTGTGCGACAGTCTCTAACCAAGATCCAACACTGGATTGGAGCGGACTCTACTTCGCTAGCTCAACGCAAAACTCAGGGTTATCTATCAACCTTGAACTCAACAATGACCACAGTGCTATCACGACTTATTCATACAACAATGGAGACCCTTCTATTGTTGAACAAGGCTTCTGGCAGCAACTGAACCAAAATCAGGTACAAGTGGTTATGACTCGCCATCAGCAACAGTATTTGATCTCCGAGCGCATCTTCACACTCGATAATGGCAAGCTAATCGCTGAAAAAGAGAAAGTGGGCAACGTGGTGTATCCGATTGCCAATGGCGGTCTGGTGCTATTCGCAGCTAAGAGTGCGCAAGCGCAAGTAAACACCATCACTAACGTTGATCTAACCGCAAAGCAGGTCAACTCCAGTGATCAACTTGATCCAAAAGTCGACCAAGCGATCCGCGAATACTTTAAGATCAACAACAGCTCACCTGACGACACCAAATACCGCTGGTTAACCTACGACCTCAACGGCGACGGTAAAGAAGAGCTGTTCGCCCAACTCGATTGGTGTGGTTCTGGTGGCTGTACCCTGCTAATTTTCGAAAACCATCAAGATAACTGGCGCTTCAATAGCCGAGTGACACTGGTTAAGGGCGACATACGCTTAGGTAAATCGCAAAACCACGGCTGGCAGGATCTGATATTCAACGTCAGTGGCGGCGGTGCAACAGCTGCGAAACACACACTGTCATACTCTGGTGTCAGCTACCCGCTAAACCCAAGTGTCGCTCCAGTAGCAGATGATGCTGATATCAGCGACGTGGTTTTGTTTGCTGATGGTATCTCACCCGCACAAAGTGGAGTGAAGCTGTAAACATGAGTAACCAACAAGCTTGCCCTGGTTGTGGCTTTACTCACCAATGTATTTGTCACCTGATACCTAGTGTCGAAAGCGAAATCGATCTTGTACTGCTCACTCATGAGAATGAACTGTCGCGCGATACCAATACCGGAAAGCTGCTTCAGCAATCCCTTAAGCAGTGTCAGTCCCTTGTATGGCAAAGGAAAACACCACCAGCGGAGCTAATGGCACTGCTTGACGATGAAACACGACAACCGTTTCTGTTATTCCCGAGTGATAAAAGCATCGAGTGCCAACAAGCTGTAATGACCCAAGCCCAGAGTCGTAAGCCGCTATTCATCATCTTGGATGGCACATGGCAAGAAGCGAAGAAGATGCTTAACAAGAGCTCGTGGTTACAAGCCGTTCCACAAGTTCACCTCGACATCACCAGCGAATCCTCTTACACCTTGCGCCGCAATCAAGACAGCGGCCACTTGTGTACTTGTGAAGTTGGGATTGAGTTACTCAAGTCTTTAGGTGACAGCGAGCCAGCCAAGCTCATTGATGACTACTACCAACAGTATCTAAAAGTTTTCCACGCCGACAAGTGTGGCCACGCCCTCAAATAGACGAAGCAGGCGCGCGGGAAGGCAATAAACACATTTCAGGACGGGACAGATACTAAAAACAAAAAGGGTGAGCCATAAGCTCACCCTTTTTACATCGTACTTTCGTTATTGATCCAACGAGTGTTTCACGTGAAACGGTCGCTCCATCAAAACAAACGCTGAGGCTGACCAAAATAATACCCTTGCAGGTAATCAACGCCCATGTCTTCAGCAATACGACACACCTGTTCGTTATGAACGAACTCTGCCACCGTCTTAGCATTCAGAATCTGACATAAGCTCACTAACTGCTGAGCGATCTTGCGTTGCTTTTTATCTTTATCAATATTGCGAATCAAACTGCCATCAAGCTTGATCACCTGTGGTTCCAGTTTCAATATCTCATCAATGTTCGAATAACCCGAACCAAAGTCATCGACAATAATATTCACACCAAGATCGCGGAAGTGATTACACACCTCGATCAAGCGACCGTAATCCTGTATTTGTTCCGTTTCTAGCACCTCCAAGCCAATACGCTGTGGGTGACTGATTTTCTTGATCGCTTGCTCAAGGTGAAGAATGGTTTTCTCATTGCTGAAATCTTGTGGCGCTAAATTAATTGAGAACGAATCGGTTCGCTGACTCATAAAATCGAAGGTGCGCGTTATCATCTGACGACTGAGACGTGTATAGAGGTGGGTTCCTTCAATGATTGGCAAGAACTTACCTGGTGCAATCAGCTGACCGTCCTCTTCAATTCGAACCAAACACTCGTAGCTCTCTACCTGATGGCTATGCGCCGAAACAATCGGTTGAGAACACGCCACAATATTCTGATTAAGCACAGCACGACTCACGCACGATAGCCAACCAAGTTGCTCTTGGCGATGCTTCTCCAATTGAATGAGTGCCTTGGCGCTCACTAAGTGTTTGTTTTGGCTGACGGCGCTGCGCCGCGCATCAATAGCCTTCAACAATAAGTCATCAATAGAGGTAGTCGGGAAATCTCGACGGCTGGCAATACCCGCACAGATAGACACCGACAAGTAATCAATATCGGGTAAACCGGTAGGCTCAAAATTCACATGCTCGGTTTGATCCGCAAATTCCGAGAATCGCTGATGAATATGCTCTTGGCTCGCCCAGCTATCAAACACCACCGCCCACTCACCAATACCGATACTGTAGAGCTGACAGCCCTCATCAAAGAACTGCCACAGCGCCTTTTGAAAGTACTCACTCAAATCATGCAGAAGCTTGTCACCCACTCGATACCCGTACTTCTCATTAATCTGACCAAAGGTCGTGACCTTCAAAGCTAACAAATGGCTGTCACTGCTCATCTTCGACAGCTTCTCACGCAATACACTGCGATTGGGTAAACCAGTACGATGATCAATTCGGTAGCTTGCCGTCAATGCGGTCGCTTGCTGCTGAATCTTACTCGCCATGCTGTTGTTCATGTCATCGACATCAAGCAGTGCATTTCGGATCAATGAAAACAGAGGGGATATGTTGGTCGCGGGTTGTGTCTCTAATGGCAATACCGCCTTACCCTCGCCTTCTCTAAGCGCAAGGTAAGTGAGGCTATGGTGCAAGATTCGCTGTTGGCTATTCTCTTGATAAAGTTCTCCCATGCAGTAAACGCCATAGCTGTCGGCCAATTTTTGGAAAACCTCAACCTCTTGGTTACCATCGATAAAGTCGATACGAGAGGTGCAGTTGTAAATGAAGAACTGTTCTGGTCTATGAGAAGCGATCTGTTGAACGCCCAGTCGTATTTGCTCTAGGGTTAATGATGGATGGTCATAACAAAACCGGACCTCATCGCCCACTTGGAACAGGCCGCTGAATTCTATCTCTCCACTTTCCGTTACCTTGAGCGGTAAGTGAATGTTTTGCTCTTTCGGGTCACCGACCATCAAGGGAAAGTTATGCAGTTGCTCAAAAGGTACTTCGAAGCCATCAGCGAGGTAACGATTATAGAGTTCGCGAACAGGCATCCCATCCAACTCCAGCAACCGGTTATCTTGAGCACCTGTCACTCGAAAAGTCCAACCGATCGGATTCCATTCAGTGTAATACCCCTTAGCAATGGACAGCTCGACACTGTGCAGCGCCAACATCACATAGGCATTTTCATAGCAAATGCCGTCTAACATCACCCATCGTCCATTATCTGTGATGGTCGATGCACCGCCACAGATAGGTAATGAATACCTCGACTGCTCAAACGCTGAAAATAGATCTCGGTTATTTATCTGCAAGCGGTCTGCGAAACAGATGATACTTTGAGTATTATCATTGCACTCAAGCTGTTGCCACATAGCGTGGCTATCGAACAATGGTTGTTCGCTATATTCGACAACACCACAGGAATATGACGTCGCGTCAAAGCGGGTAACAATCAGATAAAGACCTTGGTGCAGGATGACACCTTGGCTGATGTAGTGGTTAGCACTGCAACCAATCAGTTTGGCATTGGGGAATGTCGATTGAATCACTTGGCAGGCAGCCAAAACAGAACCTTTCTCGAAAGACGAAAACACCTGAATCAGAAGGCTTTCATGTTGATGAAAATCTATCTTTTCCAATTCACGTTGGGTTTGCTCAATGTCTTGTATCAGGAGAGAAGTCGACTGCATATTCACATTAATCGTTACGTTAATGATTTGTTATTGTGCTTATTATAGATAAGGCTTGCACGGAATACTTACGATCGTGTTATGAATAATGTGACCTTAGTTAGACATCATTCATTCCGCCAAAAAGCAGTCATTAATGGCGGCGCAGTACTTTTATAGCCAGTAGTTACACAATGCGGGAAGCTTTAACCGCTAAAACAGTCGCTTAGGCTCACCGAAGTAGTAACCCTGCAGATAATCGACACCCATTTGCTCTGCTATCTCACAAACCTGTTGGTTATGGACAAATTCAGCGACCGTTTTGGCATTGAACACTTGGCACAAACGAACCAACTGAGAGGCTATGTTTCTTTGTTTTTGATCTTTGTCGATATTACGAATCAAGCTACCGTCGAGCTTAATGATCTGCGGCTCAAGCTTAATGATTTCATCGATGTTGGAGTAACCAGAGCCAAAGTCATCAACAATGATTCTCGCCCCAAGCGCACGGAAGTGATCACACACCTCAATCATGCGGCCATAGTCTTTAATCTGTTCAGACTCGAGAACTTCTAAACCAAGTCGAGTAGGATCGTTCATACCATTGATCGCAGCTTCAAGAACCTCAAGCGTCTTGTCGCTCAACAAATCTTGTGGGGATAGATTGATAGAAAACGAGCTCTGCTTATCCGCCATATAGCCAATAGTGCTCTTAATCATGTGTCGACTAAGGCGCGTGTATAGGTGGGTGTCAGCAATGATAGGTAAGAACTTTCCTGGTGGCACAATGGTACCGTCCGACTCCATGATTCTGACCAAACACTCTTGGCCAATCATTTCGTGCGTACCCGATTCCACAATCGGCTGTGAGTAAGTGATGATGTTCTGATCTAAAATTGCACGGCTCACACAGCTCAACCAACCAAGTTGCTCTTTGCGGTCCTCTTCGCTCACCTGAATGTCTTTGGCATTGGTGATGTGGGTATTGTTACGTACTCCATAGCGTCGAGCTTCGATCGCTTTCAATAAGATCTCGTCACCACTGTCGGTTAAGAAGTCACAACGACTAGCAAAGCCGCCACACAGAGAAACCGACAGGTAATCAATATCAGCCAAACCATACGGCTCAAAATTTATGTGTTCGATGTCATCGGCGAACTCAACGAAACCTTCTTTTATTTTCGTACTACTAACACTAGCATTGAAAATAATCGCCCACTCTCCAACACCAATACTGAATAGCTCTACCTTCACGCGAGGCTCTTTGACGACACGAAGCTGCAATCGCTCGATAAAGTGATTAGACAGGTCAAGCAGTAGCTGATCACCCACTTGATAGCCGTATTTTTCGTTAACTTGATGGAAATTCGTGAGCTTTAACGTGAGTAAGTGTTCACTAAACAGAATAGTATTGAGGCGTTCTTTCAATACGATACGGTTCGGCAAACCAGTACGCGAGTCAATGCGATAGCTTTCGGTTAAGCGACGCGCTTGTTGATGGAGTTTTTTCTCCATCTGAGTATTCATACTGTCGAGATCAGCGACTGCATTTCTGACAAGGTTAAGCAATGGCGACACGGTTGAGCCACACTGAAAGTCTTCGCAATGAAACTCTTTAATCTCGTCAGACTCGCGCATAGCGATATAAGTCAGGCTGTGGTGCAGTATCTCTTGGCGGTCTTCATTACGGTATAGCTCCCCCATGCAGTAGGCACCACATGTATTCACTATCCCTTCAAATGGCTTGAGCTCAAGTTTACTGTCGATAAATTCAAGTCGAGATACGCAGTTATAAATGATCACCGATTCAGGCTGATGCATGGCTAGCATCTCGGCCCCGTGGCGCACCTTTTCTGCAGTCAACGAGGGGTGGTTATAACAAAACTGCGCCTCCTCACCGACATGCCAAGGGCTATCAAACTCGATACTGCCATCATCATTAATACGTAGCGGCGTCGAGATCCCCTTCTTTCTGCCAAGTTCTCGATAAAGCGGAAAGCTCATCAGCTGGCTAAAAGGAAGGTCTTTGCCATCCGCAAGGTAATGTTTGAATACTTCGATAGCCGGCTTGTCATTCAATGCGTATAAGCGATTTCCGATTGCGTGTGTGACTCGTAGCTTCATCCCAATCGGGTTCCACTCAGAGTACGCGTCCGACCAAACCTTCAATCTTGGGTTAGTCAGAGCCACCGCAACACAGGCGTGCTGGTAGGTTTGCTCGTTATACATAACCCAACGGCCAAATTCATTCTCATGACACAGTCCACCAGCAATCGGCAAGGCGTAAGGCAAATTTTCAAAAGCGCTATAGATAGGATAATCACGCCCTTCAACTTGATCGCACAAACTGATGACCGTTTTGGTGTCTTCTGTAAGGCGCAATTGAAAAGCTAAGTCTTGGCTATCTTGATTTGGATTGCCGGTAAAAGGCTGAACCGCAGAGGTTAGATGGGTTTCGTTGAACTCACTGATGATGACTAAAGTGCATGCACTTTCAAGGCAATTATCACAGATAACATGACGAGCACTCTGACCAATTAGCGTCGCATTGTTTAAACGATTAAGGGCAACACTCGCGATTTGACGAGCCAGGTCTGGAGATTGAGCTGAGAAAATTTGAATAAGGTACTGTTTGCTGTCACACCATTCTCGCTGATCAAATTGAGCTCTAAATAACGCCTCAGTATTTGCGAGAAATGTAAATGTTTGCATGCCAACCCTTGTTCAAAATCGAGTGAAGTAACAACCCGCAACCACTGCTATGACTGAAATGAATCGATAAAAAGTAGTCGCCAATTATCCTAGCCTAATCAGGCTTTTATAGGCGACTAATGTAACAATTCACTATCATAAATGCGACACAATAAGCTTACCGAGCCATTAAATTAGTCGCATAAGATCGCTAAGTTGGTCTATTTCAACATCAGGGAGCACGCTCGCCTTCGGGGAGCGGTATAAATTGGAACCAGTGTCATTAAACCAGCACGCTTGGAAGCCATTTTGCTTGGCTCCATAGACATCCGTTTTAAGGTGATCACCAACATGAAGAATATTATCAGCGTCGCAATCTAGGTGTTGCTGAGCTTTTTCAAACATATCTGGGTAGGGTTTTGCTCTGCCATCAGGGCCAGCTTTAAGGATTAATTGAAAATACTGCCCTAAGCCAATTTTGTGTGGGTCGACATTGCCATTGGTAATCGCAACCAGAGGAATACGTTGGCTAAGCTCAGTCATCACTCGATGTGTTTCTTGAGGAACGTCGACTTGATTGCGCAGCCATAAGGCATGCTCAATGCCCTCTCGAGCCGCTTGCTCTGCTTGCTGCAGAGAGTAACCCAATTGCAGCAAACCACTCTTAATCTGAGTTTCACGCCACACGGTGACATCATGTTTCAAAGCTGGGTTTTCAGATGCGACTTGCTGTTTAATGCCCTGCCACTCTTCAAGCGATAAAGAAGCAGACACTGGGTGCTTTTGATAAAGCCACTGTGCCATCTCTTTCTCAACCTTCATGATCACAGGCCAGTTGTCATACAGGGTGTCATCCAAGTCAAAGGTCATGGCTTTGATGGGCTTTAACCCTCGATAAATTCGCATAGTAAACCCTTTAATCTAATCTTTATTCTTCTTACGAGCTCTCGGGTGAGCCTGATCATAAGCTTGTGCTAAGTGTTGGAAATCTAAGTGGGTATACACTTGGGTCGTCGAGATGTTTTCATGGCCAAGCAACTCTTGCACAGCACGAAGGTTTTGGCTCGACTCCAGCACATGCGTTGCGAAGGAGTGACGCAGTTTATGCGGGCTAATATGACTCGCGACGGATTGCTTCTTGCCCCACTCTTCCATGCGCTTTTGCACGCTACGGTGAGAGATACGAGTCCCGAGCTTAGAGACAAACAGCGCGGCTTCACCCGGTGAAGCCAATTCACCACGAACTTTGAGCCATTTATCGACCCACTCTTTTGCTAAACCAGAAAAAGGCGCTTTGCGTTCTTTGTCGCCTTTACCAATTACTCGGATTTCGCCTTGTCGACCCAACACATCTTTAAGATTGATACCGACCAGTTCTGCCAATCGTAATCCAGCACCATACATCACCTCCATCATCGCTCGATCACGAATCGACAATGGATCGTCCTCATTCACATCAAGCAGTTGACCCACTTCATCGACATCGAGGTTTTTAGGCAAAGGACGTTGTTTGCGAGGCGCAGAGACACCTTTGGCTGGATTAGCGGTCATTTCGCCACGCAACACAAGGAAATCAAAGAAGCTGCGCAGTGAAGATAAGCGCGTTGCAATGCTGCTCGCCTTCATCCCCTCACGC
Source organism: Vibrio sp. 1CM8B (assembly GCF_023161685.1). Lineage (NCBI taxonomy): Bacteria > Pseudomonadati > Pseudomonadota > Gammaproteobacteria > Vibrionales > Vibrionaceae > Vibrio > Vibrio sp. 1CM8B. Next base: position 11,572 of record NZ_JALNTU010000021.1, on the reverse strand, counting down.
ATGCCTTTACTGGCCAGTTGTCTGACCCACGCCGCATCGACTTGACCCCAGTCTTTAAGTCCGAGCGTGACTAAATGACCGGCCATGGTTTCAAGTTGTTGTTTGTAATTACGTTGGGTGTGTAGGCTGAGTCCCTTCTCGCTTCTGAGATATTCATAGAAGCGAGAAAGTGGCTTTTGAAGGCTGTTAGGAAGAGGTATTTTGGGCTCTAGGCTCATTATTTATCTGCCAAGGTAAGGTGTCCGCCAAATGAGCGACAACAAGTGCTAAATGGCGTAAAAAGAGCGTATCCATATGGGGTTGGAAATGTCCGCCATCTTCACTAGAAAAGGCGAGCAAACCCAATGGAGACTGCTTAGCAAGCGGTAGTACTACATAAGAGCCTAGCTCTGGAACTGGATAATCACCAAACAAATCGTGTCTGTCGGCTTTTCTCAAGCGCCCAAGATAAGCATCTTTGCCATTGAAATGGTTAAGCGAAAACTTAGAGTAACCCTCAGCACTCAACTGATAAAATCCAGATTGCGAAAGAATTCGAACATGAGCCTTAAGCCCAAGATCTAACGCTTTTTGTTCAACGGCTTTTATCACCTGCATAAAGTCACTGCATTTCAGCACTTGCGCTTGCAGATCCATAAACTCATAGAAGGTTTTATCGTTATTTGCCGCCAACGACATCAAGCCAGTGATCTCTTCTTCAAGCTCTTCGATTCGATGACGCTGGCGTTTAAGCTGAACCTCAACCAGAGAAACAGCGCCCTGCTCAACGTTATTGATAGCAAGGCGATCAACCAAATCTTTTCGGTCTTGGAAAAAATCTGGGTTATCACGTAAATATTCCGCAACCACTTCTGCGGTGAGTGCGTCGGCTTCAACGTAAGACAAAACCTATCCTTTATTTTTATGAATCTATTTGTTTTGGGTCGTTATTAGCAAGAAAGTTGACCATCAAACACATGCGTTGCAGGGCCGGTCATAAACAGAGGTTTACCCGGGCCTTGCCAGCTAATGTGTAAATCACCGCCAGGTAGACGAACTTTCACATTCTCAGCCAGTAAACCTTGAGTGATACCCACTGCAACAGCACCACACGCACCGCTACCACAAGCCTGAGTTTCACCCGCTCCACGTTCGTAAACACGCAAGCGAACTTCTTCACGGTTAACGACCTGCATAAAGCCAGCATTAACACGCTCAGGGAAACGTTCGTGTGATTCAAGTAGCGGGCCTAAGGTGTCCACATCAGCCGTGTCGACGTCATCAACCACAGTCACCACATGTGGGTTACCCATGCTTACCGCACCACAGAACAAGGTGTGTACATCCGTTCTTAGGATATACGTCTTCTCTGGCTGCTTCGCCTTGAATGGAATCTTGCCGGGTTCGAACTCAGGAATGCCCATGTTCACCGTGATCAGGTCATTCTCTTCGATCTTGAGAACCATTTTACCTTTCTTGGTACTCACGTTGATGCTGTACTTATTCGTTAAGCCTTTCATGCGAACGAATCGTGCAAAACAACGAGCACCATTGCCACACTGCTCCACTTCACTGCCATCTGCATTGAATATGCGGTAATGGAAATCAGTTTCTGGATCATAGGGAGCCTCAACCACAAGTAGCTGATCAAAGCCCACGCCAGTGTGACGATCCGCCAAACGACGGATCAGATCTGGAGAAAAGAAAATATTTTGAGTAATGCAGTCCACGACCATGAAATCATTGCCCAAACCATGCATTTTAGAAAAGTGGAAGTGCATAACGCTTAAAATTACTCCGGAAGAATGTTTTCAAGTTCCCACAGACTCGTAAGCTCTTCACGCTGACGAACCAAGTGAGTTTTATCGCCATCCACCATCACTTCAGCCGCACGCGAACGAGTGTTGTAGTTAGATGACATCGCGAAGCCATAAGCACCCGCTGAACGAACTGCTAGCAGATCACCTTCTTCAAGAACAAGGTCACGATCTTTACCTAAGAAATCGCCTGTCTCACAAATTGGGCCAACCAAATCGTAAGTCACGGCTTCACCCTGACGAGGGCTCACAGGAACAATATCCTGCCAAGCTTGGTAAAGTGCTGGGCGCATTAGGTCGTTCATTGCTGCATCGATGATGGCAAAGTTCTTGTGCTCTGTTGGCTTGAGGAACTCGACTTTCGTTAATAATACACCAGCGTTAGCAGCAATCGCTCTTCCAGGCTCGAAAATCAGCTCTAGATCAGAATGATTGTCTAGACGAGCCAATAAGGCTTTCGCGTAGTCAGAAGGCTGTGGTGGTAATTCATCACGATAAACCACACCCAAACCGCCACCGACATCAAGGTGTTTGATGTTGATACCGTTAGCACGTAGCTGGTCGATCAGCGCAAGCAGGCGATCGGTTGCATCGATGAAAGGTTCGATATCCGTTAACTGAGAACCAATGTGGCAATCAATACCATGGATAGACAAGTTATCGAGTGTTTTTGCAAACTCATAGACAGCAGGAGCACGGTCGAAAGCGATACCAAACTTGTTATCACGCAGACCAGTAGAGATATAAGGGTGAGTGTTGGCATCAACGTCTGGGTTGATACGCAGTGAAATCGGCGCTTTAACACCAAGCTCACCAGCTACTTTATTCAGTCGCTCTAGTTCTGGTTCAGACTCGACGTTGAAACACTTAATGTTCAACTCAAGCGCACGCTTCATTTCAGCGGCTGTTTTACCGACACCAGAGAATACAACTTTTGCTGGATCGCCACCGGCAGCAACTACACGCTCTAGCTCACCGCCAGATACGATGTCGAAACCAGAGCCCAAGCGAGCCAAAGTGTTCAACACGCCAAGGTTCGAGTTAGCTTTAACGGCATAACACACCAAGTGCGGATGCTCACCAACCGATGAATCAAACGCATTCCAGTGGCGTTCTAATGTTGCACGAGAATATACATACAGCGGTGTACCATATTGCTCTGCTAGTTGTGAAAGTGCGACGTCCTCAGCCCAAAGCTGGCCATCTTCCTGATAGTTGAAGTAATCCAAAGTTCTTATCCCTTATAAATAACGATTTCTGCGTGTTTTCACTTATTGTGATTGTTCGGTTTGCTGAACTTCATCAGGATCGTACAAAGGACCCGTTTGACCACAACCAGAAAGTCCAATAACGGACATCATAAATAGAGCAGTAATTAATTTTTTCATTTTGCATATCGTGATTATTAACTCAATGCCCCCTATAATCGCACCACACTCAGGAAAAGCAATAGGATAGAAAGGATGAACGAGACTGAATTTCATCAGCTGGTCGATATACAGATGCAAAACATCGAAGAAGCTATCGATGAGTCAGAGGCAGATATTGATTACGAAGTGACTGGTAACGTGATGACGCTGGAGTTTGAGAACCGCAGCCAAATCATCATTAACCGCCAAGAACCAATGAAAGAAATCTGGTTAGCGTCTAAATCTGGTGGCTTTCACTTCAAGCTAGTTAACGACAAGTGGACATGTTCAAAGACGGGCATGGAGCTGTTTGAGATGGTTAAAGAAGAATGCGTGAAGCACGCAGGTGAAGCGATCGATTGGGTCTAATCATTTGTAAGCAAAACTAAAAAGGAGTGAATCAATCACTCCTTTTTTAATATCAATCAGTCTTAGTAAGACTAGATGTTAACTATCTTTGAGCTCCGAGAAGCTAAAGTTGCATCGTTACGATAAGGCACAACATAGGAATTGCCTTCTTCAGGATGAACGATTTGGTAGTACTGAGGTAGATTAAAGTTAATCAACTTAGACGACATCTTCGACTCATCTTTTACCGATGTGTAGAAAGAATTCACGCTCGCGATCATCTCATCTTTTTCACCGCTGTATTGGTGATACACCTCAACCTGGTTCGACTCGTCCAATACATAAATATTGAAGCCTTTATCAGTATCTTCGAAGAAGAACTGAATCAAGCCCTCACTCGCAAAACCATCAACCACTTCTGGCAGCTGGTACTCTTGCTCTTTATCGAGCATCAGTAAAGGTGAGCCCTTCAGCTTGTTGGTTGAGATGCTACGGTAGAAATCGACCGAGTTTTCCAACATCTGCACCGACACACCACGACGTTCGAAGAATAGGCCAAACATCTTATTAGCTAAACGAATAGCCTTAAAACGGCGGCGCTTCTCGGGTTCAATCGGTTTCAATCGCAAGTCGATACACTCAGCAAGCAGTTGATACACCATGTTACGCATCACACCACGCAGGTTTTTGCTGTAACAGAACACATCAACCGACTCTGGTGGCAGCGCATCTTGGTGCATTTTGCCAAGTACCGTCTTCAGCGCATCCAGCATTGCCGTATCACCTTGGAAATGCAGCGTACGTACTTCATGCCAAGAGTTACGATAAACCAAATCGACACTGCCGACTAAGCTCTTACCTTCTTCACCAAAGCTGAAGATATCCGCATTTTTGAGATCCACTTTTAATGCACGACCACTTAATTCAGACGTCGGATCATTTTCAAAGTTGATGAACATCGCCAACTGGCTTATCTCACACGGACTCGCCAGTGCTTGCATACTCGGGCGACGCTTACGCAAAGAAAACGTATTACGCAGGTCGCTCACCATTTGATAGAACTTATCGATATCAATGTGAGCGTCACGAACCACAGAGTGCAAACGCGTCGACTCGGTAATCAAGCCATTAAAAAACGACCATGCTACCAACTTACTCAAATACTCATGGTGTTCCAGAGAAGGCTGACCAAGAATGCGGTGTGCAACCAGAGGCTGCTTATACAAGTACCAACCGGCTTTATTCGACTGACCCTGACGAACCTCGATAAAGCTCAAATCTGGCTCATGCAGATCCGGAGAGATTTGCGGGTTCAGTAGTGTCACTTTACCTGGCAATACCTCAAACGCAGCGTAAAGCTTACGTGCCAAGATACTGATATCTTGTGGGCTGATTGCCGAAGTGATGTCGTTACGACGCGCAAATTGAATCAGATTACGGTAGCTCAGCATCAATGCATCAAGCAGTGCATGGTGCACCACTTTAACCTGCTCAACCTTCCAGTTACGGCGGTTATCAAGCTCAGCAATGGTTTCATGTCCCCAATTCCAAGACTTAGTCATCTCGGTTAAGGCTTCACGACGCCACGCAACAGAGCCAATGCCCGCATCTCGTGACAACTTCTCGTGGGTCTTAAGATAAAAACAGCGTCTTACTAAGTCCAATCGAGTGTGGTCGTTAATACGTTCTAGGTAGCGCGTTACCTTCTCAAGCATCAGATAGTAGCTATCCATGCCGTACAGATCCGGTTCATCCGCGAAGAAGCGACGCTTGGTATCAATACTCAGCAGTTGGGTGTTTGGGTATTCCCATGAATAGGCCTCTAACAAGATCGCCTTCAAAACCGATTTATACGGTGAGTCGATACTCTTATAGAGCTGCCACAGGTTTGAACCAAAGTACTCTTCAGCGGGAATGCGATTCAGCTTGCCGAAATCGATCCACTGCGAGCAATCAAGATAACCATCCTGACACAAGCCTTGAACATACTCGTCGTAACACTCTTCCATTTCTGGCGGAATGATTTGCCACAACAAACGTTGACCAGCCAAACGAACCGCAGAGCGATAAAACTCATCAAGCAGTAATAAATGCTGTGAAGAACCACAGTTATCGCCTGTCATCTCTTCTGAATGATTCGAACGGAAACGCTCTTCATCCATCAAGAAAAAGTTCGCTTCTACTCCTAGGGTTTCAGCCCAATCGGTAATCAAGAGACACTTGTTGGTTAGGCTATCGCGAGATGCGCCATCCATATCCGGGGAAACACACACCCAGATATCAAGATCACTTGAAGTGCTTTGACCAATAGAAGAAGTACTGCCCATGGTATACAAGCCAAGGATTGCAGGTTCATCCGCCTCGGTGAGTTTGCCACCAAGCGTTAATTCGGTATCAGAGACAAATTGCTTTTGGAATTCATTAAGCGTGAAGCTACGAATTCCAAAAGGAACTTGTTGGTCATAATAACCAGGCATCATCGGGTGATTGAAGTGAAGCAGTGCGGGAATAAGGTTGAATACTCGCTGGCCTTGCACATTCATCAACGCCAACGCACGATCAATGCGCTGCTGATTTAGATTGTCTAATCGTTGAATCAAAGTTTGAGTGTAAGCCTGCAAGGTAAGTCCTTGGTTTGAGGTTAAGTGCAGTTCTGTTTAGTTACTGAACGAAAGGAGCAACAAAACGTGATCAATTTAACACTTTTACCCTTAATGGTAAAGCAAAGGAACCCGTCATACTGGTCAATTCCTTGATGACAGAAAGTTAAACTCACGGCGCCGTAGTGTCCTCTTTATTGACTATTTCTAATAATAGCCCATGTTTCAAATGAGATACCAATCACACTATTTTGGTGAACTCATGAAAATCTCTCAGCTATCAAAGTATGGAATGATCAAACAGTAAGAATTCTCGCCTCATAATGGTAGGATTAGGCTATTACAGAACCTATATCGGAAACACCATGACAAATTCAGCACCAATCCGTATCGCGACCAGAAAAAGCCCTCTTGCCCTTTGGCAGGCATACTTTGTAAGGGATGCACTGCAAGCTGCTCACCCTGGTTTAGAGGTTGAGTTGGTAACTATGGTGACCAAAGGTGACATCATCCTAGACACTCCGCTTGCTAAAGTGGGTGGTAAAGGGTTGTTCGTTAAAGAACTTGAAGTAGCAATGCTAGAAGGTCGTGCTGACCTAGCCGTTCACTCAATGAAAGATGTACCTGTCGACTTCCCTGAAGGTCTAGGTCTGGTAACGATTTGTGAGCGCGAAGATCCGCGTGACGCATTCGTATCAAACACTTACAACAACATCGACGAACTCCCACAAGGTGCTGTCGTGGGTACATGCAGCCTGCGTCGCCAATGCCAACTGTTAGAATACCGCCCTGACCTCATCATCAAAGAGCTACGCGGCAACGTTGGTACTCGTCTAGGTAAACTCGATGATGGTCAATACGATGCGATCGTACTGGCTGCTGCAGGCCTTAAGCGTTTAGAGCTAGAAGAACGTATTCGTAGCTTCATCGAACCAGAACAGTCTCTACCTGCTGTTGGCCAAGGCGCTGTTGGTATTGAGTGCCGTCTAGATGATGAACGTCTAATCAAGCTTCTTGAGCCGCTGAATCATAAAGACACAGCTGATCGCGTACTTTGCGAGCGTGCAATGAACCTTACTCTAGAAGGCGGTTGCCAAGTGCCTATCGGTAGCTATTCACTATTAGATGGCGACAACATCTGGCTACGTGCATTAGTTGGTGAACCGGACGGTTCTAAGATGGTTCGTGGTGAGATCTCTGGCCCTCGTAAAGATGCAGAAGCGCTTGGCGTGACTCTGGCAAATCAATTGCTGGATGATGGTGCAAGAGAAATCTTAACCAAGCTCTACGCTGACCAAGAATAATCATGACAGTGTTGGTGACTCGTCCCGGTTCAGAGGGACAATCGCTTTGCCAACAACTAGCGGATGAAGGTATTCAAGCAATCCATCATCCGCTAATTCGTATCGTTGATAATCCAAACTCTGCGGATTTAAGCACCCAGCTTAACAACAGCGATATCATTATTGCAGTCAGTCACCACGCCGTGACAGCTGCCCAAAACATCCTTTCGAAAACCTCATCCATTTGGCCCACTTCGCCGCTTTATCTTGGCGTTGGTCAAAAAACTGCGCACGTTTTAAGCAAAGTCTGTAAACAAAAAGTAAACTACCCTCAAGTTAGTGATAGTGAACATCTTCTTAAACTTACTGAACTTAATGGCGTAGAAAATAAGTCCATTTTGATACTACGTGGTAATGGTGGGCGTGAGCTCATTAGAGATTCTCTACTCAATCGAGGTGCACAAGTCTCTTATTGTGAGACCTACCGTAGAGAATATATTCCTATTAGCGACCACAATACCTATCAAACATGGATAAACAAAAAAACGTCCAAAGTTGTCATCACTAGTCAGGAACAATTGGAGTATCTCTGCTCAATTACCCCTGATGAGTATTTGGCTTGGCTTTCAACAAGACATCTACTTGTCCCAAGCCAGCGCATTGTAGAACGAGCACAACAACTCGGCTTCTCGAATGTGACCAATACTCACAGTGCTACGAACCAAATATTACTGGCTGCTCTCCGGCCCTAGCTAGAAACAGGAAATAAGCATGACAAGCAAAAAAAATAATGAGCATATTGAACCTGAAAAGAAACAAGATACTCAGCCAGTAGTTGTTGAAAACGAAAAAGCTGACTCTACAGAGACAAAACAGCCTGAACAGAAGCTTGATGCCTCTGCGTCAAATACCGCTAAAAATGGGCAGCCTCAAGCTGAGCATCAAGAGCAAATTGAGAAAGCAGAAAAGCAAGGTAAGCGCGGTGTCAAACTAGGCGCTATTGCGATCGCTATTTCAATTATCTTCAGTGGCGGTATCGCATTTCAAATGCAGCAAAAGAGCGCTGAGTACTCGGCTCAAATCGCCGCTCTTCAAGCTCAACTGCAAAATACCCAATCTGCAGTAAATAAAGACCTACAAACCATCAAGCAAGAGACTATCCAAGAAGCGTCACACGCGGTGGAGAAAACTCAAGTCGTACAGTCTCAACAGCAGAAGAGCATTCAAAGCCTGCAGTTAGCAGTGGCTGACGTGAAAGGTCGCCGCCCGAATGACTGGTTACTTGCCGAAGCCGATTACCTTGTGAAACTAGCAGGACGTAAACTGTTCCTAGAGCATGATGCCGTTAGTGCAACCAAGTTAATGGAAAGTGCTGATCAACGTATCGCAGCACTGAATGACCCGAGCTTAGTGTCACTGCGTCAATCAATGACCAATGACATTACCAAGCTTCGTACCATTCCTCTGATCGACCGTGACGGCTTAGTTCTGCGTATCACAAGCCTGCAAAAGCAAGTCGATACACTGCCGCTTGCCAATGCAATTCTTCCAGAAGCCGCAGCTGTTGAGAAAAAAGCGGTATCGCAAGATATTAATGATTGGCAGAACAACCTGATGACGTCGATGAAAGACTTCTCAGAAAACTTCATCACATTCCGCAGTCGTGATGGCGAAGTTATCCCTCTACTATCACCAGAACAGCACTTCTACCTGCGTGAAAACATCAAAGGAAAATTAGAAACCGCAATTCGCGCCGTCTACAAAGAACAAGGTGAACTCTATAGCGCAGCTCTTAATACCGCTAGCGAGTGGTCGAAAGCGTATCTAAACCAAGATAACAACTCAGTGATTGAATTTGAGAAAGCGATTAAACAGCTAAGTGAACAGAACATCTCTGTGAAATACCCTGTAAAGCTTGAATCTCAAAATGAGTTGTCAGATGTGATACGCGAGCGCCTACGTCGTGAAGTCACCGTTATGACCACGGAGGAAAAATAATGATTCGTTGGATTTTTCTTTTTCTCGTTCTAGGTGCTGGGTTAATTGTTGGTACTCAGTTCTCTGGTCAACAAGGCTACGTTCTGATCTCAATTGCGAATAAGACCATTGAGATGAGCGTGACAACACTGGTTATCTTTGTCATTGCTCTTCTAGCGGCTCTATTCGGCTTAGAGTACCTATTTAAAAAGCTTATGTACGCAAGCTCGACAACTTGGAATTGGTTCAGTGTTCGTAAACTGAAACGCTCTCGTCGTTATACCAATGAAGGCATCATCAAGCTGCTTGAAGGTGACTGGAAAGGCGCTGAGAAGAAAGTAACGCGTTGGGCTAACCATCACGACATGCCTCTACTTTGTTATTTAGTCGCTTCTCAAGCGGCACACGAGCAAGGTAATACGAGTGAGCGAGATAAGTACATCGAGCTTGCTAGCCAACAGGACGACTCTCTACTGGCGGTTGAGCTAACAAAAGCTAAACAGCAAATCAGTGAGTCAAACTACGAAGCTGCATTCGATACGCTTTCTACTTTAAAAGGCACATACCCTAATAACACTGCTGTACTTGGCCTGTTAAAAGCCACTTACTTGCAACTGAAGTTATGGCAGCCATTGCTAGAGCTAACGCCTAAATTAGTTAAGAACAAACTTCTAACAGCTGATGAGCAACGTGAATTAGAACAGAAAGCACAATGTGGACTACTTCATGATGTGGCACAACAGCAAGGTAGCGAAGGTTTAATCAGCCATTGGAACAAGCTTTCAAGAAAGCAGAAACAAAGTTCGCATCTTGTATCCTGCTTTGTGAAGCAACTTATCGCGCGTAAAGCTGATTCAGAAGCCTTCACTGTGATCAAAGAGAACATTGCAAAGAGTGGGTCAAATGAACTCTACATGTTGCTTCCAGAGCTGAACCTAGCCGATCACCACCCAGTAGTTGTCATGCTAGAACGTGCAATCAGTAAAGACAGTGGTAATGCAGAAGCACACAGCGCGCTGGCTCAGTTCTACTTAAGAGAGCAGAAGTGGGCGGAAGCACAAAGCCACTTCGAAAAAGCCCTAGCACTTCGCTCAAATGTTTCAGATTACGGATACCTGTCTGACGCCTTAGAGAAGCAAAACTTAACGAAAGCAGCTCACGAAGTTTCTCGTAAAGCGCTCGCTCTAGTTCAACCCGCTTAATTCAAAGCGACTCAAACTAAGCCGATGTCTAGCATCGGCTTTTTTGTATCTGCTATTAACCCCTAGATAACTTCTACAATAGCTATAAACCAAGCTCATCAAACTCTTACCCGCCCAATGCCACCAAACCTAGTGCACAAAAGTCACTATGAAATAGCGCAATTAAGCCTCCCAAACACACGGAGAACGACTTTAATTGTGTCTGTACGTAGTTTTACCATTCTTATAAACAAGTCCTTATAAGAGGTTCGAGAGGAGTCATAGAGAAAAGTGACACCTTTAAGCCCAGAGTAGTTGAGTCTCACCTTGAGAGAAGGCGTTTAAAGATATTTACCCGCAGACAGATACCCACTTAAAGTCACGCTGAATTAACAATTAAATAGCCATCAATGTTCCAACTATAAACCGTTATAACCGGGGAGTTCACGTAACTGCCTGTACATTCATCTATTTAGTAGAAGGGATATAGCAAGAGTTACCGACCAACAAAACCTTGTTATTAGAAACGAGGCATCTTTATCAGCCAGTTCAAATTAGTAGGAGATAGAGCTCTCAATACGCTCAGGAAAAGTTAATCATCGAATCAATAGCCACAAGTATAAACTTACGTAATCAAGCGCTGTTAGAGAGAGCAGGCTTGATAATAAGTGTCGGAATATCAGAGCTCGTGATCAACGTAAAGCGCCTCTACAAACTCTGAGACGAATAATAAGACTCAGATACCGGAAACGACGAAAGCCTAGTCGTCAGACTAGGCTCTCTAATATGTACCGAGATAGCATGAAGTGCGGGAGCTCGGTGCCTTTACAACACTCATATAGTCTAACCACAAAACACTTTTCTTCAAATGTAAAAAAGCCCTGCTATTTCTAGCAGGGCTTTTCTAATAAGTGGCGGAGTGGACGGGACTCGAACCCGCGACCCCCGGCGTGACAGGCCGGTATTCTAACCAACTGA
>NZ_JALNTU010000020.1:0-68558 GCF_023161685.1 Vibrio sp. 1CM8B | reverse complement strand
GTAGTTCAGTTGGTTAGAATACCGGCCTGTCACGCCGGGGGTCGCGGGTTCGAGTCCCGTCCACTCCGCCACTTATTCAGAGTTTCAGCTCTTTAAAACTGAAAATAGGGGTGTAGCTCCAATTGGCAGAGCAGCGGATTCCAAATCCGCGTGTTGGGAGTTCGAATCTCTCCACCCCTGCCATATTTAAGGCTCTAGTCGAAAGACTAGAGCCTTTTTGCTTTCTGGATTTTGATAAGTTACAGAAGGTAGCTTGGCATAAACAGCCATCATTCATCATTAGCGACATTTTCTGTTTTATTGCTTTAATCCGTCTAATTCACTAGCTACCACCAAAACTTAAATACGATATGCACCTAATCCTAAATGGCGACTAATATAATGAGTAAGCGTCAGTAATTCGGGATTATTATGAGGTTCTTTTTTGCACTGGTAGTATTCTTTTGTTCATTTTCTCTATCAGCAACTTCGTGGGAAAAAGAGAGTCACCCTACTAAAAATTCACCCTCATCAATTGGAAGCTATGCCAATGGCTGTCTAGACGGCGCGCAGGCTTTGCCTATTAATGGTTTGGGGTATCAGATCATTCGTCCTCAAAGAGAGCGCTACTATGGCCATACAGAAGCTATAAAGTTTATTGAGAGGTTAGGAGTCACGACCAGCGAGAAACTCAATACTAATTTATTGGTCGGTGATATTTCTCTTCCCAGAGGAGGGCGCTTTTCTTCAGGTCATTCAAGTCATCAAACAGGGTTAGATATTGATATATGGCTAAGGTTAACCAGTAAGAGGTTGTCAGAGAACGAGTTAGCTGTGCCTAAACCTGTGAGCGTTGTGGATCTTACCAACTACAAATTGCGTCAATCGAATTGGACCGATGATCACTTTCAAGTTATTCGTTATGCGGCGAAAGATGAAAAAGTGGTGCGTATTTTTGTTCATCCAGTGATCAAGCAAACCCTTTGTGAACAAGAAGACTCTGAAGCTAATGATAGAGCTTGGTTGGGAAAAATAAGACCTTGGTGGGGACATCATTCCCACTTCCACGTTCGTTTAAAGTGTCCTGAAGGCAGTTCAAACTGCATAGCTCAAGCGAGCCCTCCTAAAGGTGACGGTTGTGGAGATGAGCTTGCAAGTTGGGCTCCAAAGACTGTTCCAGTTCCCCCTCCTAAAAAAGTAGCGAAAACTAAGAAAAAGAAAAAAGTTAAAGTGATGCCAAGTCAGTGTTTGGCCTTGATATCGAATAAGTAATCCTGTTCATCGAGGCTTTTTACTGTGGTACTGCCACTGGTTTTCTCGACTCTAAAACTGGAGAAACATCACACTTTTGTCTAGAGTTGATAAACACTAGATTAAGAACATCGTTTGATATTGATAAAACCAATAACGATATCAGCAAAGGCGATGACGAATTTGACAAGGTTTGGTCAGGGATAGAGTGTTTTTGGGGTGAAAGATGCGGCTTATATGCAGTATACGAAATCAGAGTCTGATACCCGTCGATAGATAATTCAAGGATAAGACTATGACTATGATTTGTGCAAAGGAATTTTCAGAATGGTTAAGACATAGGTTCAACGCTGAAAGCTCGGGTATTTCTATTTCGAGAGATGACATTACCCAACTGACAGGCAGACAGCGTTTAGATCCTAGCTTCGTAAATGATGTTCATTATGAATTGATGCAGTATGGAATGGCATTTGTGACCGATACCAGTAGGGAAAACTTTTATCTTGTTCCGATAGCTCAATCAATAAACTGGCGAGAACGACTCGAATATCAATTTGAAAAAGAGCTCTTCTGCAATATTTATCCAATCGAGAAATCAGGATAAAAAAAAGGTTCAACTTATGGTTAAGTTGAACCTTTCTTCTTTTAGGTCAAGCCTTGAATGATTACAAACTTCTCAAGTAGCTCGTCATCAGTTTCAATATGGTTTGGGTCAGTGATTATGCATTTTGTAATCGGGCACACTGACTGACATGTTGGCTTTTCATAGTGACCTTTACACTCTGTACATAAATCAGGATCGATCTCGAAGATGCTGTCACCCATCGTGATTGCACCATTTGGGCATTCAGGATCACACATATCGCAGTTTATGCACTTGTCAGTAATTAACAGAGCCATTGTTTTCTTCTCAAGTAAGTCGCTTAAGTGAAAATTATTTGCCTGATGCGTTACGTGTATCTTGGCCTTCGCTCAAGTTACGCATCAGCAAGCCGTACTCTAGATCTAGATCTGCTGGTACAGGAATAAATACAAAGTGACCGTTACCTTTCGCATCGTCTACTGCTTCAGATTTACGATTTTCCATAACTTCCAGTTTGAAAACAACGTTACCTTTTGGTGTCATCATTTCTAAGCTATCGCCAACTAGGAACTTGTTCTTCACTTCTACTTCCGCTAGGTCGCCACGGCGCTTACCTGTGAATTCACCAACAAATTGTTGAGTGTCAGAGATAGAGTAACCGTACTCGTAGTTTTGGTATGTATCGTGTGTATGACGGCGTAAGAAGCCTTCAGTGTAACCACGGTGAGCTAGGCTCTCTAGTGTACCCATTAGGCTTTCATCGAATGGTTTGCCTGCCACAGCATCGTCGATAGCTTTACGGTAAACCTGAGCTGTACGTGCACAGTAGTAGAAAGACTTAGTACGACCTTCAATCTTCAGAGAGTGAACACCCATCTTAGTTAGGCGCTCAACGTGTTGGATTGCACGAAGGTCTTTTGAGTTCATGATGTAAGTACCATGCTCATCTTCAAACGCTGCCATTTTCTCTTCTGGCTTGTGTGATTCAGAAAGCAGAACCACTTCGTCTGTTGGTTTACCAAGACCTAGTGTGTTGTCTGGACGTTCATCTTGAACTTCAACTTCTTGAATTGCGACACCAGTTGGATTAGCTTCAACGATCTGACCGTTTTCGTCTTCTTTCGCTGCTTCTGTTTTGTATTCCCAACGACAAGCGTTAGTGCAAGTACCTTGGTTTGGATCGCGTTTGTTCATGTAACCAGAAAGCAAACAACGGCCTGAGTAAGCCATGCAAAGTGCACCGTGAACAAAGATCTCTAGCTCTGTTTCTGGGCAGTGTTCGCGAATCTCTTCGATCTCTTCAAGCGATAGCTCACGAGATAGGATTACACGCTCAACGCCTTGGGTTGACCAGAACTTAACGGTCGCCCAGTTTACTGCGTTTGCTTGAACCGAAAGGTGGATTGGCATTTCAGGGAATGCTTCACGAACCATCATGATAAGACCAGGATCTGACATGATAAGCGCGTCAGGGCCCATCTCAACAACTGGTTTAAGGTCGCGAATGAATGTTTTTAATTTAGAGTTGTGCGGCTGAATGTTACATACAACATATAACTTTTTGCCTTGAGCATGAGCTTCATCGATACCAATTTGTAGGTTTTCGTGATTGAACTCGTTGTTACGAACACGAAGGCTGTAACGTGGCTGGCCTGCGTAAACTGCATCTGCGCCGTAGGCGAATGCGTAACGCATGTTCTTAAGGCTTCCTGCCGGTGATAATAGTTCAGGTACAAATGGTTTTTGTGTAGTCATTGCTTCGTTCTCTAATCTGATCTCAAGTCAGGTTGATACCACCAAGTGATATCAAAGGGGCGCAAATTTTACGCTAAAATGAGTTTGGTTGATAGCCCTAAAGATAGCAATGACATTAACAAGAGGGCAGAGAGGCAGATATAAGCGAGAACTTAGTGAGAAATAAGCTCAGATACCGTTAGTACCTGAGCTTATAGTTTGACTGATTAAGCGTTAGGTTGAGTTAACCCGCCTAATGATTCAAATAGGTTTGGAAGGAAAACACTGAACTCACCACAAAGTAGAGAGAAGTCTGCATCAAAACGCGCTGCTTGATCTTCACGAGGAATATCGTCGTTTTCGTCTTTGAGCTCATCACTGAATTTTAGGCGTTTGATGCTGCCATCTTCTGCAAGAATGAACTCAATACGGTCTTGCCAGTTGATAAGAAGTTTCGTCACCATCTTATTGGCTTCAATGTGGTTTTTAACCTCATCAGCTTCTAGTTCTTGTTTCTTAACTCGAACAATACCGCCGTCTTCTTGAATAGATTTTAGTTCTGCTTCATCAAGCATAGTGATGCCTTGTGGCGTATCACCTGATTTCACCCACTCCGTCAGTGTCGTTTCAATCGCTTGCTCTGGAATAGCTGGCACTACTGGAAGGCTACCCATTGTCTTACGTAGCAATGCTAATACATCTTCTGCTTTTTTGTAGCTGCTCGCATCAACCACAATGAAACCTTCTTTTGGCATGATCAGCGCGTAAGTGAAGTTGCTGCGGCTGAATGCGCGAGGAAGTAGATCAATGATGATGTCTTCTTTTAGGCTGTCTTTCTCTTTCTTTTTCAGAGGTGTGCCAGACTCTGCCTCAAGCGTTTCTACTTTTGCGTTCAGTGATTCTTTGATCACAGAAGCGGGTAGCATTTTCTCTTCTTTCTTTGCACAGATAAGAATGCGGTTTTCTGATACGTGCGTCATCATATCGCCATGTCTACCCATTGCGTGTACCCAACCAAACTTTTGTTTGTCTTGGCTACCACAAGGAGTAAAGCGGAATTCTTCAAGTTGTTTCTCTAGCTGATCTGCGTTGAAATCAATATCACGGTTGAAGCGATAGACTAGGCAATTTTTAAACCACATAAATTTTTCTCATACCTTTTTAGAAGTGCTTCATGATATGAGATCTAATTCGATTTGTCCCTAGCTCTGTATCAAAAGTTATAAAGTGAAATGTTTGAGACAGTTATATGAAAATTTGTTTTCAAAGGTCACAAAAGTGTCATAATTAACTCAGATAATGCAATGCGTTGATTAAATACAAAGGCTATTCAATTATGTCGAGAAGGATTCTGGTCGTTGAAGATGAAGCACCTATTCGTGAGATGCTGTGTTTCGTGCTTGAACAAAAAGGCTACCAAGCAGTAGAGGCTGAAGATTACGATACAGCGGTAAACAAGCTATGTGAACCTTTCCCAGATCTAGTATTACTAGATTGGATGCTACCTGGTGGTAGCGGGATAAACTTTATCAAGCACATGAAGCGTGAAGAGTTAACTCGCAACATCCCAGTGGTGATGCTAACGGCTCGTGGCGAAGAAGAAGATAAGGTTCGTGGTTTAGAAGTAGGCGCTGATGACTACATCACCAAGCCATTTTCACCAAAAGAGCTTGTCGCTCGCCTGAAAGCGGTTATTCGCCGTGTAACGCCTACCGCACTGGAAGACGTGATTGATGTGCAAGGTCTTAAGTTAGACCCTGTATCTCACCGCGTTACCGCAAGCGAAGGTCCAGTTGATATGGGACCAACAGAGTTCAAAATGTTGCACTTCTTTATGACGCACCAAGAGCGTGTGTACAGCCGAGAGCAACTGCTGAATAACGTTTGGGGCACCAACGTTTACGTTGAAGATCGTACTGTTGATGTACATATTCGACGCCTGCGTAAAGCACTTGAATCTGCAGGTCACGACAAGCTAATCCAAACGGTTCGCGGCGCGGGCTACCGTTTTTCTACAAAGGCTTAGTGTGGCTTCGCTACCCAGTTTACGGAGTCCTGAATGGTTGAAAAGTTAACCTGGAAAAAGCTGGCTTGGGAGCTGGCTTTTTTTTACGCACCTTGGGTTTTAGTTGGATGGATATTCGGCTACCTACCTTGGTTACTGCTGGCTGCTACGGTATTGCAGCTCGGCTGGCATCTACACAATCAAATGCGCTTGTCCGCATGGTTGTGGGATGAGAAGCGTCTAACGCCACCATCAGGTTCTGGGAACTGGGAATCTCTGTTCAACGGTATTTATCGTATGCAGCAGAGACAGCGTCGCAAACGTAAAGAGCTGACCAACCTAATCCGCCGTTTCAGAAACGGTGCAGAATCCCTTCCCGATGCCGTTGTGGTATTTCGTGGAGAAGGGAATATCGTTTGGTGTAACAAGCTTGCTCAGTATTTACTTGGGTTTCGCTGGCCAGACGATTCAGGGCAACCGATTTCTAACTTGATCCGCACGCCGGACTTCATCAAGTATCTTAATAAACAAGACTTTTCAGAACCGTTAGAAATGCCTTCGCCACTTAACGTGGAGCGCATGCTTGAGCTTCGTATCGTGCCGTATACCGAAGGTGAACACCTAATGGTTGTACGTGATGTTACTCAGCTAAAGCAGCTAGAAGGCATGCGTCGTAACTTCTTTGCTAACGTTTCTCACGAGCTACGTACTCCAATGACCGTACTTCAGGGTTACCTTGAAATGACGGAAGATCCAGACATGGTCGTTGGCCCTATGTGGCCTAAGGCTCATGGTGTGATGACCGAGCAATTGAATCGCATGAACAGTCTGGTCAATCAGCTACTAACACTTTCAAAAATCGAAGCGGCGCCGATGCATGAGCTCGATGAAGTGGTGAACGTTCCGGCGATGCTTGAGGTTCTTGGGAAAGAAGCGGCAAGCCTAAGTGGTGATAGAGAGCATAAGCTTGAGTTTGATATCGATAAGAGCCTACGCGTTCTCGCTGATGAAGATCAGCTGAGAAGTGCGATATCGAATCTGGTTTACAACGCAGTGAAATACACACCACCAGGCGCGACGGTGAAAGTGCGTTGGTACCAAACCAGTCAAGGTGCCTGTTTGGATGTGTCAGACACCGGAGACGGTATCGAACCACAACACTTACATCGACTCACAGAGCGTTTCTATCGTGTAGATAAAGCACGCTCACGTGATACAGGTGGTAGTGGTCTGGGATTGGCGATTGTGAAACATGCGCTTAGTCATCATGACTCACATTTAGAAATTCAAAGTGAAGTAGGTGTCGGTAGTCGATTCCATTTTACATTGCCAAATCGACTGACAGTGTCATGAGTTGTTTGACACGCAGGATGCGTTTGCCAGTCAGCTCATTATTAGCGTTTGCTTTGGTTAACCCTGTTCATGCCGAACAGAGTGTCGACTCACTGCCTGATTATTCTAAGGTTCCGGGCATTTCTGGGAGCTTATTATCGGTAGGTTCGGATACCTTAGCGGGTATGACGACGTTATGGGTAGAGGAATTTAAATCTTACTACCCGAACGTTAACGCTCAAGTCCAAGCATCCGGTTCTTCTACGGCTCCTCCAGCCTTAACCGAAGGTACAGCTCATCTAGGACCAATGAGTCGCCCGATGCGCTTGCGAGAAATCGAAGCGTTTGAAAGAGAGCATGGTTATAAGCCGACTGCACTGCGAGTCGCGATCGATGCGATTGGACTTTTTGTGCACCGCGATAACCCTATTGAGGGGCTCAACTTTCGTCAGATTGATGGCATCTTTTCAGAGACATTACGCTGTGGTGCGACGAAACCGCTCAATGATTGGCAAGATCTAGGCGTCGACCAACCTTGGGCGAAACATCGATTCCAGCTGTTTGGGCGCAATTCCGTTTCGGGAACCTATGGCTATTTCAAACAAAACGCATTATGTGGTGGTGACTTTAAGAACCGAGTCAATGAGCAGCCAGGTTCTGCATCGGTTGTACAGTCGGTCGCATCATCAATCAGCGGCATAGGTTACTCAGGTATTGGCTATCGTGTCGCTGGCGTTAAGCTAATTCCTATTGCTGAGTATGGTTCTGATTTTGTAGAGCCGACTCGAGCGAACATCTTGAGTGGTGATTACCCTCTATCGCGCTTTCTTTATGTTTACGTGAATAAACACCCAGATAAACCGCTTTCTCCCGTTGAAAGAGAGTTCCTCACTTTTGTGTTCTCAAAGCAAGGACAAGAACTTGTAGAGAAAGATGGCTATTTAGCAATACCGTCTGAGTTCGCAGAGCAAGAGTTGGCCAAAGTCGGGCTCTGATTGAGGCTACGATAAACTTAGATAAGAAACGTATGAACAGCTTGCGATGTCGCAGGCTGTTTTAATTTTGACTGTTCGTTATTTTAGCTTTAACGACCATCCAGCATTTTGCCAACGTTGTTGCTCTTCTTTAAGTTCACAATCAAGCAGTTGGTTTTGGGCCAACCAATCGCTGTTAGATCCTTTCAATTCCCAGTTATCCTGTTGTTCAATCGTTAGAGTTACGTCTGGGGCCAGTGCTTGATTTCGCTGACGGTTGAGTAAGATAGCGAGTCTCAATATACGAACCAGCAGGGTGACTTGTTGCTGAGTAAACAGAGAAAGTTCCGGCAAATCTTGTAGCTTGAGCGCTTTTCTTTGATAGCGAACCAATGTTGATATAAGACGTTGTTGCTCAGTATTAAATCCTGGCATTGTCGTGTGCTTCAGTAGATAAGCCGAATGGCGGTGATAGCCTTGGAATGCAATGCTTTGTCCTACCTCATGAAGTAATGCAGCCCAACCAAGCAGATCATACAGCTCATTAGTGACCGCAGTTGTCACTTGAGGCTGCACTTGTTTCAGCAATGCAAGGGCGAGTACTTTGACTTTCTCGCCATGAATTACGTCTACATGGTATCGAGAGACGAGCGTTTCGGCAGTTCTTGTTCGAACATCAATATCTTTAAATCGATCCTCCATGTCATAAAGAACGCCTTCTCTCAGGGCTCCATCAGAAAAATGTAACTCCTTGATGTCTAGCGTATCCATGGTTGCTGAAAGAATGGTGACGCCAGCAGCAAACACAGGCTTTCTCTCATCACTTAAGCCTGAAAGGTTTAAGGTGTTGGATGATGAAAACTCACATAAGTGATTCTTCAAATAAGACAGGCGTTGGGGCGTAATGAGACCGTCGGTGAACCCTAAGCCAATGAGTACCTCTTTTATTGATTTCGCGGTACCAGATGAGCCAAAAGCGATTTGCCAAGGGGCTTTTGTGTATTCTTCAATCAATGGCATCAATAGACGAGTAGCTGCAGTATAAGCATCTGAGAAGTCTCGTGAAGTTAGCCCTTCGTCAGCAAAGAAACGTTGAGTGAAGTTGACGCATCCCATAGGTAAACTGCGCATAATTAGAGGAGTAAAGCCTTGTCCGGCGACGAGTTCGGTACTGCCACCACCGATATCAATAACCAACTTAGATTCAGAAGCGGTTTGAGTGTGCTCTACACCGTTATAGATTATTCGAGCTTCTTCTTGACCTGAGATGATCTCTATTGGAAAAGGGAACAGTGGCTTGGCTTGCTCTAAGAAATCTTTAGCGTTTTTGGCTTTTCTTAGGGTATGAGTCGCAACAACTCTGACATCATCAAGTTCAAAATCCGCCAGTCGTTCTGCGAACACCTTGAGACATTCTAGGCCCCGATCGATAGCGCTTTCGGATAGAAAGTTACGTTCATCCAATCCATCACCTAACCTGACTTTCTGTTTGTGTCTGCTGACTAATTGCAGGTGTTGATCGAATACCCGGGCAACCACCATGTGGAAGCTGTTCGAACCCAAGTCGATAGCGGCAATACATCGAGAATGTTTGTTATCAATTAGCGGCATGATTTCTTCTCTTGTTTGTACTTCTTGCGAGCAAGTTTCTCCATACGTTTAATATAGTGGTAAGTGGAGAGTTGTGACGTCGGGTAATCAAGTGGGTTAGCTGGTGGTTGTATGTAAGGGTTGCTCATCGATTGGTCTAACACTCGAGCTTTGTTACTGTCATCGAAATGAAACTCGGTGATATCGATAATGGTTTGCTTTATCTTTGGATCTAAAATTGGGGCTGCAACCTCGATGCGGTGATCAAAATTTCGTGTCATCCAGTCAGCAGAGGAGATATAGACTTTCGGCTTTCCAGCGTTACTAAATATCATCACTCTCGGGTGTTCGAGAAAACGATCGACCACACTGACAATCTCAATATTGTCACTGATGTTGGGTATGCTAGGGACAAGAGAGCACATGCCGCGAATGACCATTCTCACTTTTACATTGGCTTGGCTGGCCTGATAGAGTTTTTCAATGATCTCTCGATCAACCAAGTTGTTGAGTTTTAGAGTGATGCTTGCGGGCTTACCTTCTATCGAATTTTGTATTTCATTATCTATCAACTGGTAGAGGCGTTTTCTTGTATTCTTTGGTGACACAATCAGTTGTTTGAACTGTGACTTTTGATAAGGATTTTCAATATACTTAAAGACTTGTCTCACCTCTTGAGTCAAATCTTCATTCGCAGTGAGCAGAGAAAAATCGGTATACACGCGCGCTGTAACTTCATGAAAGTTACCGGTGCCAATATGGGCATAATGCTCTGTATGCTTGTCTTCTTTTCGTTTGATGAGCAGCAGCTTGGAATGGATCTTCAAACTAGGGATGCCATGGATGACTTTTACACCCGCTTCTTGAAGTTTCTTGGTCCATTGAATATTGGCTTGCTCGTCAAAGCGGGCTTGCAGCTCGACAACCACGGTGACCTTTTTACCATTGTGCGCAGCGTCGATGATCGAGCTGAGGAGTTTTGAGCCTTCCGCAACACGGTAAACATTTATTTTGATGGAAGTAACCTTGGGATCAAAGGAAGCCTGCCTAACAAGTTCAGTGATGTGATTAAAGGTGTGATAAGGGTAATGGAGTAAGATGTCACGCGCTTTGATTGCTTCGAAATAGTTTGGGTAGTGGTTGAAGTTTGCGCACTTAATCGCGGGTAGTGGGCGATTAACTAAATCACGTCGGTTAAGGCTTGGGAACTCAGAGAAATGTTTGAAATTATGATAACGACCACCTGCAATGACACTATCATAGTCAGACAATTTAAGTCTGACTTGTAAGAAGTTGAGCATTTCAGCTGGCATTTCTGATTCATAGATCAGACGTATCGGCAGTGCCGTTAAGCGCTGTTCTAAACCTAAAGACATCGATTCTAATAGGTTATTTTTATTGTCCTCTTGCAGATCATAATCGGCATCACGCGTCATTTTTATCGCAAAACAACGCAATGAGTCATACTCAAAGAATCCTTTAAGCAAGTCATCTAAACAAAGTCGAACTATATTATCTAACAAGATTAAAGTCGTACGCTGAGAACCCGAAGCTTCCGGTAGCTTAACAAATCGAGGGAGCGCTTCTGATGGGATTTCGAGTAAGACGTATTGAGAAGATGCCTCATGCCCGATGTCGATGGCTAAGTAACTTTGCTCGTCTTTCATAATATTGAGTAACTGGCTATCTTCGTTCAAGAGAAACGGAGTTAAATGTGGCAGCACTTTTTTCTTAAAGTACTTTTTGATCCACTCACTTTGTTCTTCGCTGATTTGTTGCTCGTTGACCAGAAAAATACGACTGCGCGCCAGTTCTAATAGTAAGTCGTTATAAAGTTCATGGAATTGAGCATCGAGCGTGCTCGCTTTACTCTGCATTTGAGTCAGTAAGGTTTTCGGCGAGTTGGAGAGTATCTGTGGATCTTGAAGTAAGATCTTTCGTTTCACATCAGAAAATCGAACTTTGTAAAACTCATCGAGGTTTTTCGAGTAAATACCTAAAAAACGAACTCTTTCGATTAAGGGGACTGACTTATCTGCCGCTTCTTGGAGCACTCTTTCGTTGAAGGATAACCAGCTAAGTTCTTTTGTGACATAGTCTTTTTCCATCGAGATGAGAATCCTTGAGTACTGGCTATAGAGCTGATTACTTTAAATTAGAATGGCAAAATTCACAAAATCTATGATCTTACTTTAAGAAATATGGTCAACAAACTTGTTATTAGTTTCAGTTGTTTAACGTAACTTGTAATATAATTGTCATCTAACGTACATATTATGTCAGTAGCTAAAAAAAGGTAGATAAACAGATGGCTTCAGCCCAATTTTCATTGAAAGAGCGCGACAAAAAAAGATGGTTGAAAGATCGTCTCGTCCGTTTTTCGGTGACATGTGGTGCAGTCAGTGTTCTAGCTGCTCTGGTGCTGATCTTTGTTTACTTGGCGATGGTCATTTTACCGGTATTTTCTGATACTGGTTTAGAGACTAACCAAGCCGTGAAGACCGTTGCCGTAGAAAAGCCTATCGCCTTATCCGTAGATGAATACGGTCAGCATGCGTTTACTATCGAAAAATCCGGTTTGGTTCAGTTTTGGGATTTAGAGTCTCAAAAGACACATTCTTACTTTGAGCGTAATGTTTTAGCTAACCCGATCGCCTTTTCTCGAAATACCCCATCTGAAAGCTGGTTTGCCTTTGCCGACAGCGCAAGCAATCTTACTTTTTTCTATCCTGAGTATAGTGCGCCTGTACTGAAAAAGGGCAGCGAAGCCGAACCTAAAATCGAGCAAATCACTCTCCCTGAGCCATTTTTAAATGATGAATCCTCTAATGGGGCGACGATCGACAAATTCGCGTTCTCTAAAAATGGGCGTGGTATTACGGTGGCAGCTCAGTTGAGTGACCAGCGAGTCTTGGTTAAGTGGTATCAGAGTGACCTTGCTGGTCAGTATGTTTTTCAGAAGAGCCAATGGCTATCGGATAAATTGGGATTACAGCAGCAACTGCTCGTTACTCCTGATGGGCAAACTTTATATCTCCGAGCACAATCGGATTTGGTTGTTTTGAAACTATCAGATAACGGCTTTGATGTTCGTGAAGTGATTGACCTTAGCTTAAATGATGCGAAGCATTCCGTAAAAAGCATCGATTTACTGTCTGGGGCATACTCGTTGTTGGTCACGCATGAGGACGGACAGGTTTCTCAGTGGTTCGATGTACTTAAAGATGAAAAGCGTAGTCTGACCCATATTCGAGATTTCCAGCTGGCTGAACAAGTGCAATTTATTTTGCCCGATACTTATAGGAAGGGTTTTTACAGCTTCTATAAGAACGGCACATTACAAAGCCACTATACGACCAGTGAAAAGCTGTCGCTATTCGAGCGCGCATTTGATAAGTCACCACAATTAGCCGCTATGTCTGCTAATGAACTGCATCTGGCTACCTTGATTGATGGCACAATCAGTGTGGCTAAAGTCGACAATGAATACCCACAAATCTCATTCTCATCACTGTGGCAAAAAGTCTGGTATGAAAGCTACCCTGAGCCGCAATACGTTTGGCAATCGACCTCGGCGAATGATGACTTTGAAGAGAAATTCAGTTTAGTACCTATCACGTTTGGTACCATCAAAGCTGCACTGTTTGCGATGATGTTTGCCGTACCGGTTGCTGTGCTTGGAGCGATTTACACCGCATACTTCATGTCGCCACGCATGCGAAGAGTGGTGAAGCCTTCGATAGAGCTAATGGAAGCACTTCCGACCGTGATCATCGGATTTTTGGCCGGGCTGTGGTTTGCTCCAATCGTTGAGACGCATTTAACAGCAGTCTTCTCATTAATGGTGTTGTTACCTCTGAGCACACTGCTGACTGGACTTGTTTGGTTCTGTTTACCGAAGATGGTAACAGGCCGCTTCTCGAATGGTTGGCACGCACTGATATTGATTCCGGTATTGGTGATTACAGTGGTTGCGGTGTTTGCTGGTGGAAACAACATTGAAGCATTGTTATTTGGTGGTGATATTCGTACCTTCTTGGCCAGCTATGGTATCGACTTTGACCAACGCAATGCGCTGGTGGTTGGTTTTGCTATGGGCTTTGCGGTCATCCCAACAATTTTTACGATCGCCGAAGATGCTATTTTCTCTGTACCTAAACACTTATCTGATGGCTCATTAGCGTTGGGGGCAACAGCGTGGCAGACCCTTATTTATGTGGTATTACTGACGGCTAGCCCAGGTATTTTCTCTGCGGTCATGATGGGATTAGGGCGAGCGGTTGGCGAAACTATGATCGTTTTGATGGCGACAGGTAACACACCAATTCTTGATTGGAATATTTTGGAAGGGATGAGGACGTTATCGGCAACGATTGCTGTAGAGCTGCCTGAATCAGAAGTAGGCGGTTCTCATTTCCGCTTGCTGTTCTTGGCTGCACTCTTGCTGTTTATCTTCACATTCGCGGTTAACTCAGTTGCTGAGTGGGTTAGACAAAGACTGAGAGATAAATATCGTGCGTTGTAGTTTTCAAGGTTTGTCTCAATGTGTATCAATGGCTTTTAGTGGCTTTGCTAGCGTATCCCGTGCTATTAGCAGCCTCTTGAGTTCTGCACGTCAAGAGCAAGGTCGATTATGATCAATAAACTGAAGTCGTTATTATCTTGGGTTAAATCGGGCTCTCCTTGGATATGGCTAACGGGTGGGGCGGTGAGCATCAGCATGCTTTCTGTTCTTGGCCTGATGCTGCTGATTGGTTGGAAGGGCTTGACCTATTTTTGGCCAGCACCTTTGTACCAATGGCAAGTTGATTCCAAAGACTTATCGTTAGTGGTCGACCTTGACGAAACCGTATCAAAACAAGATCTATTGATTGGTCAGTTATATGAACGCAAGTACATCCCGATAGAGCAAGTTCCACAAGTCCATGACCTTTTGTCACCTCAAAATTTGTCGACAGGGCTAATACAGCGCTTAAGCATCAAAGTCGCCAATAGAGAACTGTACCCTGCGGACTTTGTTTCCATTCTGGATGTTAACTTACGTGAACCAACCACTCCACTTGATTGGATTGTGATTGAACGAAGTCGAGGTGGCTATTTCTTTGGTAAGCCAGTGGGTTTTAAAACCGCTTCTGGCACATTTGATTCGAACATAGACCAAAAGCTCGAACAAGGTTTAGCGTTTGCTGATACGTTACGTAAAGAAACGTCGCGTGTTGTGAACCAAGAAATTCGCAATATAAGCTGGCAATTGGAAAACTTGCGTTTAGAAAAGCGTAAGCTTGAACTCAATGAATCAGTGAGCGATGAATATCTTAAAACCTATACTCAAACTAAACTGGAATTAAACCGCCAATTAGGTGAGGCTGAAGTAAAGCTTGAGCACTTGAGAACGCAGCTTAATGTAGAAAGCTTGCTCGTTGAGGATATGACAGGAGAACAGGTCGAAATTTCGCTCAGCCATATTCTGGATTATTGGTACCCGAATAATATGTCCTACCTTGAAAAGGTTGGGCATTGGGGCAAACAAGTTTGGAAGTTCTTGTCAGAGAACCCACGAGACTCAAACTCTGAAGGTGGCGTATTCCCAGCCATTTTCGGTACAGTGTTGTTGGTTATTCTCATGTCGATCGTAGTGATGCCTCTTGGTGTAGTTGCTGCGATATATCTTCATGAATATGCAAAAAACAACGCACTAACACGTTTGATTCGGATTGCCGTGATTAACTTAGCGGGTGTACCGTCGATTGTGTATGGCGTTTTTGGCTTAGGCTTCTTCGTCTATACCATTGGTGGCTCGATTGATACGTTGTTTTATGCAGAGCGATTACCCGCTCCGACATTTGGTACACCAGGTCTACTTTGGTCAGCACTAACCTTAGCGGTATTGACGCTTCCAGTCGTTATCGTAACCACTGAAGAGGGCTTAACGCGCATTCCTAGTGCAGTGAGGCACGGTTCATTAGCGCTTGGTGCGACTCAATTTGAGACGCTTTGGCGCATTGTTTTACCGATGGCAAGCCCAGCGATTATCACTGGTTTGATTTTGGCAATCGCGAGAGCCGCGGGGGAAGTTGCTCCACTCATGCTGGTGGGCGTTGTGAAATTAGCATCCAGCTTGCCAGTCGATGGTCAGTTCCCGTATCTACACTTAGACAGAAAGTTCATGCATTTAGGCTTTCATATCTATGATGTTGGTTTTCAAACCTCTAATATCGAAGCGGCACGACCTTTAGTGTATGCGACTTCATTTTTATTGGTTACGGTGATTGTTGGGTTGAATTTAACAGCCATCAATATCCGTAATAACTTGCGTGAAAAATACCGAACCTTAGGACAAGATTAGATGTTCTCGATTAATGAAACCTTGGGTTACCAAGCACCACTTGATGTTCACAACCTGAAGGATGAGCAAATTGCTATCTCGATTGAAGGGCTAAATCTTTACTATAAAGAGAGCCAAGCACTTGATGATATCTCGATGCAGATCCCGAAGGGGCAGGTGACGGCGTTTATCGGCCCTTCTGGCTGTGGTAAGTCGACTCTGCTACGCTGCATTAATCGTATGAACGATCTTGTTGAAGGCTGTAAGGTTTCCGGCAAAGTGAAGCTTCATGGTAAGAACGTGTATCACCCTAAGGTTGATGTCGCGACCTTACGACGTCGTGTTGGTATGGTATTCCAGCGTCCAAACCCTTTTCCAAAATCTATCTATGAGAATGTGGTTTATGGCTTGAGGCTACAAGGTGTTAGCAACAGCCGAGACCTTGATGATGCGGTTGAGCGCTCTCTGCGCGCTGCTGCATTATGGGATGAAGTGAAAGACCGATTGCATGAGAATGCTTTTGGTTTATCTGGCGGCCAACAGCAGCGTTTGGTTATCGCTCGTGCGGTTGCGATTGAGCCTGAAGTGCTGTTGTTAGATGAGCCGACATCGGCACTGGACCCTATTTCTACTTTGACGATTGAAGAGCTGATCAACGATCTCAAAACCCAATACACAGTGGTGATTGTTACCCACAACATGCAACAAGCCGCGCGCGTAAGTGACCATACTGCCTTTATTCATATGGGAAAATTGATCGAGTACTCAGATACGGACTCAATTTTTACGTCTCCATTGAAAAACCAGACGGAAGACTACATTACTGGTAGATATGGCTAACCTCTACAAAGGTGTCATCTAGAGCTAAGTCACTCTACAAAAATGGCTTTCTTCATTTCTTTCAAGGAGCAAGTATGCATTTCGGTCGCCACATTTCAGGGCAATTCAATGTCGAGTTAGAATCGATCCGTACTCATGTATTGACCATGGGCGGGTTAGTGGAGCAGCAACTCTCGTTTGCAATGCAGGCGCTTCATAAAGACGATGTTGAATTGGCTAAAAAAGTGATTCGTGATGACCACAAAGTGAATGCGATGGAAGTGTCGATTGATGAGGCGTGTACTCGAATCATTGCAAAGCGTCAACCGACAGCGAAGGATCTGCGTTTGATTATGGCGATCATCAAAACGATTACCGATCTGGAACGTATTGGTGATGTTGCCTCTAAAATTGCTCAAGGTGCGATAGAGATCCCTTCAACCAAAGAGCAGAAATTCCACGTATCTTTAGAGCCTCTTTGCCGTCAGGCTATCACCATGCTTCACCAAGTATTAGATGCTTTTGCTCGTATGGATGTTGATGCGGCAGCTGAAGTTCACAAGCTTGATGATAAGTTGGATGCGGAGTACGAGGCCGTTATTCGTCAGTTAATGACCTATATGATGGAAGACCCTAAGAACATTCCTAATATTTTGCAGGTGATGTGGTCAGCGCGTGCGATTGAGCGAGTGGGAGACCGCTGCCAAAATATCTGCGAATACATTATTTACTTTGTGAAGGGTAAAGATGTACGTCACTTAGGCGATCAAAGCCTTGATGACGCACTAAAATAGAGCTTATCTTTAGAAGCTAATTATTGCACCAAGATTGAAATTGACCGTTGTGTCGTAAGGCACAAAGGTTTTATTGTGATCAAAAATATTCATATCAACACCAGCACGTAATCCAAGCATTGGTGTCGCTTGATAAACGTAGGCCCCGCCTAGGCTTATACCATGTGTTGTTTTCTCTTCTACTTCGCCTGAGCGAGTTTTTGTACCGTCATAACTTGCCACACCAATCTCAGCCTGAAAGCCGTGGATTTGGTTTCTTCCAAACATGTTTTGGATACCAACACGATACGCATCAACTGTTTCGTCATATCGATCGCTGTCATACCAAAGGTGAGAATAGCTAAGATAAACGGCATCTAAATTTGCCACATCAGTAATGCCAGCTTGAACTCCGAAGCCATGATAAGAGCCAATTTTTAGTTCTGGGGATAAATGAAGACCACTTGAAAATGCAGAGGTTGAGAATAAAGCCGAAGTTAGAAGAAGTGTTTTTAGTTTCATGGTACCACCGAAGTAATTTTTGCTCTCCTTAGCATTAGGTCGATCCATGAATGAACCCAGAGAATTAAACTGGATAACGGTAATCATTATATGGACTTTGAAAGAGCAGGCTAATTCGCATTGGTTATCTCTGTAATAACGTGTACTTATCAGTGGTTGTTATCGTTACTTAGCGAGTGCTTTGTCTTACGTAGCCTTACAAAATGAGTTTGATAGATAAACGTCTACTTAACCTTATGTTATTTAGTGTATTTGTTCCGATGTAATGATGAAAATGACGATAATGACGATAATGACGATAATGACGATAATGACGATAATGACGATAATGACGATAATGTCGATGTGGCTCATTAGTGTTTACTATATTCCGATTAATCTTTAATTTATTCTCTTGCTGAATTTATCCCCCACATTTATTTTTCAGGTAGATATCAGTATGAAAAAGTTTCTTTTAGTTTTGACCCCTCTTTTCACGTTAACAGCGTGCGGCAGCGTTGCCATCATGGACAAATCAGAAGTGGTTAGTAAGCAACCGCAACTTATTATTAAAACAGATGGTGACTTCTGGGGATTGGGACAAGAAGGAACGTTTGATATTGCAGGTATGTATCAAGGCAAATACAGTCGAAACTCATCAAGCTCAACATGGTTTGATACTGTCTCTTTTAAAGACGGAGAGCTTGCTGCTGAGATTACTAGAAACGACAATGGTCAGGTGTGGAACTTAATTTGTTCTGGCGGTGGGACTTCAGTTAACTATATGGGTGTTGATTTCGGTGGCAATAAGCCTTATCGCTGTTCTGTAACCCAAAGGAATGAGAAAGTAGGAGAGTTCGTCTTAGAGCCTCAATCTGGGATGATTAAAGTTAGTTTAGAGAGAAAGAAGCTGGCTACATACGAGTTGGGTTGAATAAATATGATGTAGAAACTGTCCACTCAAGTAAAGATCTTTTGATGTCAGTTGAAAAAACCTTTAGGGTATAGCTTTAAACAAGCTTCACAAGAGGTAGCAGCCGCTCAGACGAATGGAATGCTAACTTTACAGATGATTCCTGAACTTAATGATGATGAGAAAGATACGTTAGTTATCGGTACTATTGCTAGCGCACTGAGTTGGCGTCCGGAAGAGTAAAGTACAATATATAACTTTTAATCGAACTTACTTTTGTACTTGTTCTGATAAAACTTGCTCTATGAGTTTTGAAAGCCAATTTGTTAAAGGTGAGTTTCGATTTTTAATGTGTATATAACTATAGACCGGAGTCTTCAGCGTTTTTCCGTCGACTGAGACATCTATCCCGCGTAATGTCGGATAGTTTTCTACTGGGAAAAGGTTGGAATGGGGCATGTACATATCAGTATGTTGAATGACGTCGATCAGAGCCATGACCAACTCACTGCGAAAGCCGATACTATGCTCGATGGAGAGGTCAGTTAAAATCTGAGACGCTAAGCTAAAATTGTCATTCCAACCTGGTGTTACTAAAGATGCGATTTCGTACCCTGCCATGTCATATGGAGTTATGGTGTCTTGCTTTAAAGGGTGATCTTTCCTAACAAATATACGTCCGGTTAGTTCAATGAGCTGCCTTGTATAGACTTCTTTACTTGTCTTTTCTCCCAGGTAGCTTACTCCCATCAAAACCTCATCTTTTTGTATATCTGAGACAGACGAGTTTGACCATGGAACAAGCTTTAGTTTAGCGTTTGGTGCTTGTGCTCTTATATCTTTAAAAAGTGAACCAGACAGACAAGAAAGTACCACTGGAGATAGGGCGATTTTCAACGTGTAATTAATCTCTTTCGGGTCAAAAGCGTTCGATGTATTAATCGCGATAGATAGACCGTCCATGAACGGTTTGATTTGATTAGTGAGCTGCTCTGAAAATGCCGTAGGTTGTAAGCCTCCATGAACCTTTACGAAAAGGTCGTCGTTGAAGTGGTGTCTTAGTTTTTGTAGCGCTTGGCTAACCGCCGGCTGAGAAACGAATAAACGCTCCGCAGCCTTTCTGGTGTTTTTTTCTTGATAAATAATCAGGAATGTTCGTAACAGGTTTAAATCAAGAGAGCTGAATAAGTCTTTAGCCATATCTATCCATGAAAATTTTCTGTGCTATTAAATCTAATATACGTCAGTCAGTTAGATTAGTCAGCGAGGTTCTCTGGATTTATGTTAGCGGCTATCCCTTAGGCGGTGAGGGCGGCTCTCACATCGGATATCTTACTCGCATTTGTCACGGGGATCTGATAATCATCAATATCATCATTGCCCATTTGAGCACTTGAGTTGTTTTCCATTAGGCTCGGTCTTGTTGATTTACCTGAAAGGTGAAGAGCAGGTGCTTGGGTAGCGCTTTGAATCATTTTAGCATTCGCAGCGTTAACGCCAGCCCCCGCCATGATATCAATTCGTCCATCGGCTTGTTTAACCATTGCTGCCAATACATCGATGCCTTGCTCGGCATTAACAGCAAGCCCTGATGTCAGAACTCTTTCGCATCCAAGTGTAATAACCTGCTCTAATGCTGCTTGGTAATCAGAGCTTTGATCGATGGCTCTGTGGAAGGTAATCCCAAGCTTTAACGAGTGCGCTTTGTCAGCCAGTTGCTGCATCTTTGGCATATCAATGCTTCCGTTCGGCGCTAACACACCAAGTACGACCCCATCCAATCCTGCATTTGCACAAGCTTCAATATCTTCAAGCATACAGAGCATATCGTCGTTATCGAAAATGAAGTCGCCTTGTCTTGGTCTAATCATAGCGTAGACCGGAACCGACGAAATTTTTGCCGCTTGCTTCATCATTCCGAAGCTTGGAGTTAATCCGCCAAGTGCTAATGAAGAGCAAAGCTCAATTCGATTCGCGCCACCAGATAGTGCGTTATGAAGAGATTCTAAGTTATCGATACAGACTTCAATTTCGGTGTTCATCGTGTTTATCCGTTCAAAAAGATACTGATGAAATCATAGCAATCTAGGTGTGATTCTGAATAGATGGGGATAAGGGAAAATAGGGGTAAAGTTTGGGTTTAGAGCTACCTCAATTATCTATCACAAGAGACAGTCTAGGGTGAAGGTTAGTGAGAAAACAAAAAGCCCGAAGCGTTAACTTCGGGCTTTTAATAGGACTTTACTTCTTAACTGATTGGCGGTGCGCTTTGCGCTATTAGCTTATGCTTTATGTCTCTTTAAAGAGAATCTTCCAACCATTAACCCGCGTTGAGTTCGGGCTTAAGAGGTAATTACTTGCTTAGGTCGTCAGCGTGCTCAGATAGGAATGCTGCAACACCTTTTGGAGATGCGTCCATACCTGATTTACCTTCTTCCCATTGTGCAGGACAAACTTCACCGTTCTTCTCGTGGAAGTTTAGTGCGTCTACCATGCGTAGCATTTCGTCGATGTTACGACCTAGTGGAAGATCGTTAACTACTTGGTGACGTACAAGACCGTCAGCATCGATTAGGAAAGAACCACGGAAAGCAACGCCTGCTTCTGGGTGCTCAACATCGTATGCTTTGCAGATCTCGTGCTTAACGTCAGCAATTAGAGGGTACTTAACTTGACCGATACCGCCATCAGCGATAGCAGTGTTACGCCATGCGTTGTGAGAGAATTGAGAATCGATTGAAACACCGATTACTTCAACGCCTTTAGCTTGGAAATCTTCTAGACGGTTGTCGAAAGCAATTAGCTCTGAAGGACAAACGAAAGTGAAGTCTAGTGGGTAGAAGAAAACTACAGCTTTCTTACCTTTAGTGAATTCTGCGAAGTTGAAGTTATCAACGATCTCACCGTTACCTAGAACAGCTGCTGCAGTAAAGTCAGGGGCTTGACGACCTACTAGTACCATTTGGAATCTCCTAAAAATTAGTTGGCCCAACACATCTTTGTTTGGGCTCCGTTTCTACGGGACAAACTATAGTACAATCGGTACTATAGAAAAAAGCGAATTAAATAGATTAAGTTAATCGAAAAAAGCGATGAGCCTAATCTTTGTCCAGTCCTTAGGTCTACTGACCTTTACATAACTTATCCTACTCATATTACAAAGTAATTTTATGAATAAATGGCCAAGTCTTAAGCAGCTTCACTATCTTGTTACCCTTCACGAAACTCGTCACTTTAGTGATGCAGCCGATCGCTGTTTTGTGAGTCAATCTACGCTAAGTAAAGGCATTCAAAACCTCGAAGAGCTGATTGGTTGTCCTCTTTATGAGAAGAAAGATAAAAAGAGCCCATTGGTTTTCACGCAAGCGGGTGAGCTGGTGGTGAAACATGGACGAGAGCTACTAGCGAAAGGACAAGATCTCGTAGAGCTCGGAAATCTATGTAATGGAGATGCGATGCAAGGGCAGTTGCGAGTAGGATGTATCCCTACCATAGCGCCATTCCTTTTATGTGATTTGGTACAAGAGGCCAACCAACGCTTTCCTCAGCTTAATTTATTGTTACGTGAAGATACAACGACCAACCTATTGGCTGCGCTGCGTCATGGAGACCTAGATGTACTGATTCTGGCTTTGCCTGTCGATATAGACAATATGGAAAGCCAAGTTGTTGGGCAAGACCCTTTCCGGATGGTGATCAGTCGTAATCAAGCTGATGGTATTCGTGTTCCGATTAAATACGATGACCTGCCAGACGAGTCTGTATTTTTGCTGGAGAACGAACACTGCTTAACCGAGCACGCGGTATCAGCTTGTAAGTTAACGGATAAAGAGAAGATAAACCCGTTTACAGCGACAAGTCTTCACACATTGGTACAAATGGTAGCAAATGGTTTAGGAACCACCTTTATTCCTCAGATGGCGATCGACCATGGTTTATTGGAAAACCAGAATCTTGTTGTGATCGATCCTCCAGGCCAGCAAGCGTATCGAGACATCGGCCTTGTGTGGCGCCCTAGCTCATCACGTCGTGAGACATTCCATCAGTTAGCTGATGTGGTATCTGAGCTTCTATAATAATCCGTTGCGACAACAATCCCTCTGAGCGGCTAAATTGGCCGCTCCTCTTTATATCATTTCTGATCGTTACTCTACTTCCGCTTCTTCTGGCTCGACTTCTTCTTGCAGTTCCAGCAAGTTGATCGCTATCGTGACAAAATCGCTGTCTGTAATAATGCCTACTAGTTCGTGGTTTTCTACGACAGGTAAACAGCCCACTTTATGTTTTTGCATATAAATAGCCGATTCTTTTAATCCTGCACGCGGCTCTACCGACATAACACTTTTGTGCATGATGTCGTTGAGGGGAGTAGCAAGAGTAAAAGATTGAGCTTGTGGGATGTTTTGTAGGCTGGATTCTTGAGCGGCGAGAATGTCTCGTTGGGTGACGACACCAAGTAGTTGCCTGTCGGAATCAACGACTGGAATATGGCGGATATCAAGCGCTTCCATCATGTGCTTAGCATCGGCCAGTGAGTGTGAGCGCAATAGGGTATGAGGGTTGCGAGTCATCATATCTTCAACCTTGATCATACGAACCTCCTTCTTTTTTATTTGTTGCTATTACTATAGTTTTTTATCCAAAAAATAACTGAGATCTGACGCATTCTTGGGTGAGTTTTATGCAACTAATTCTTTAGTTTGAGGAGGTGAATCAGTCGCATTATTTTACGCCTCTTTACAATAATCCAGTGCTGTAAACCTTGCTATTGCGGCTCGTGTGCCTATACTAGCCCACTGCGAAATTTTTAGTCGTGTTTGCGATGTGTTTCTGGTAACGATTGACTTACCGTAACGATTATCCAGCAACTACGATTTATGATTCGTCAACGGCACAAATCTCATCAACTAAGACAAGACTAGACAAATGCAAGTTTCAGATTTTCACTTTGACCTACCAGATGAACTCATTGCTCGCTACCCTCAAGAGGAGCGCACAGCAAGCCGCCTGCTTAAATTAGATGGCAACAGCGGTAACCTAGCTGATGGTTCGTTTAAAGACGTTTTAGACTTGGTTGAGCCAGGCGATCTTGTTGTTTTCAATAACACTCGAGTGATTCCAGCTCGTGTATTTGGTCGCAAGGCATCAGGCGGTAAGCTTGAAGTGCTGGTTGAACGTATGCTTGATGAGAAAAGCATTCTTGCGCATGTTCGTTGTTCTAAATCACCGAAGCCGGGTACCAAGTTGTTCCTTGGTGAGAACGATGAGTATGAAGCTGAAATGGTGGCGCGTCATGATGCGTTATTCGAAATCCATTTCACATCCGATCAAAGCGTTTTAGAGATTCTTAACAGTGTGGGTCACATGCCACTGCCTCCTTACATCGATCGTCCTGATGAAGATGCAGATAAAGAGCGCTACCAGACTGTCTATAATGAAAAGCCGGGTGCGGTTGCAGCGCCAACAGCAGGCCTTCACTTTGATGACAAGCTAATGGCTGACATGAAAGAAAAAGGTGTTGAGTTTGCTTACGTGACGCTTCACGTTGGTGCTGGTACGTTCCAGCCAGTAAAAGTTGATAATATTAACGATCACCACATGCATGCTGAGTACGTTGAAGTACCGCAAGAAGTGGTTGACGCCGTAGCTGCAGCAAAAGCTCGTGGCGGCCGTGTTATTGCTGTTGGTACAACATCAGTACGTTCACTAGAAAGTGCAGCGCAAGATGCATTGAAGAAAGGCACCGAACTCGTTCCTTTCTTTGGTGATACAGAAATATTCATCTTCCCTGGCTATGAATACCAGTTGGTGGATTGCTTGATTACCAATTTCCACTTACCAGAATCAACGCTGATTATGTTGGTAAGTGCATTTGCTGGTTACGACAATGTGATGGGCGCATACGATCACGCCGTGAAGAGCGAATATCGTTTCTTCAGCTACGGCGATGCTATGTTCATCAATAAGAAAACGAGCTAACTTAAGCTGGTTTAAGCGATACAAAAATTTACGGGTGCTAGCAGTAAGCTAGGAGTCGGGCAGGGTGTCTGTCTAATCTCTCGCAAGGAATACGCGACCGCTCCTCATAGAACCCACTAGACTGAACTTTTGTTTGGCCTAAGGTTCTGAATTAACAGTCAGATTGTTTCTCTGGCATATTGGAGGCTTCGTGAAATTAAAATACGAACTTAAAAAAACTAATAGCGGCGCACGTCGTGGTCAACTTCAGTTTGAACGCGGTACCGTTGAAACCCCAGCATTCATGCCTGTAGGTACTTACGGTACTGTTAAAGGTATGACACCTGAAGAAGTAAAAGACACAGGTGCTGAAATCCTATTAGGTAACACATTCCACCTATGGCTACGTCCTGGTCAAGAAATCATGAAAATGCACGGTGACCTGCACGATTTCATGAACTGGCACGGTCCTATCCTGACAGATTCAGGCGGCTTCCAAGTATTCAGCCTAGGTGCAATGCGTAAAATCACTGAAGAGGGTGTTCATTTCCGTAACCCTGTAAACGGTGACAAGATCTTCATGGACGCTGAGAAGTCTATGGAAATCCAAAAAGATTTAGGTTCAGACATCGTAATGATCTTCGATGAGTGTACGCCTTACCCTGCGACACACAAAGAAGCAAAAGACTCAATGGAGATGTCTCTTCGTTGGGCTGAGCGTTCACGTAACCACTTCGACAAACTTGAAAACCCGAACTCACTGTTCGGTATTGTTCAAGGTGGCGTGTACGAAGATCTTCGTGATGTATCCGTTAAAGGCCTAACAGAAATTGGTTTTGACGGTTACGCAGTAGGTGGCCTAGCAGTAGGCGAACCAAAAGAAGATATGCACCGCATTCTTGAGCACACATGTCCTCAACTGCCAGAAGATAAGCCACGTTACCTAATGGGCGTAGGCAAACCTGAAGACTTGGTTGAAGGTGTTCGTCGCGGTATCGACATGTTTGACTGTGTAATGCCAACGCGAAATGCACGTAACGGCCACCTGTTTGTGACTGAAGGTGTGATCAAGATCCGTAATGCGAAGCATAAAACCGATACAACACCACTAGATTCAGAGTGTGACTGTTACACTTGTAAGAACTACAGCAAGTCGTACTTACACCATTTGGATCGTTGTAACGAAATCCTAGGTGCTCGACTGAACACGATTCATAACCTGCGTTTCTACCAACGAGTAATGTCAGACATTCGTCAGTCTATCGATGAAGACCGCTTTGAAGAGTTCGTTGCAGAGTTCTACGCAAGAATGGGGCGTGAAGTGCCACCACTAGGTAAAGAATCTTAGTATTTCTTTTTTGCGAGCCCTATCTCTCTTCCGAGTGATGGGGCTTGAAAATAAAGGGATGCGACCCAATTAGACAAACAATTACGAAAATATAATAGAGGATGTTTTAAATGTTTATTTCTCAAGCTCACGCAGCAGCAGAAGGTGCACCAGCAGGCGGCGGTTTCGAAATGCTTATCATGCTAGGTATGTTCGCTGTGATCTTCTACTTCATGATCTACCGTCCACAAGCTAAGCGTGTTAAAGAGCACAAGAACCTTATGTCTTCTATGGGCAAAGGCGATGAAGTTCTTACAAGCGGCGGCCTAATTGGCAAGATCACTAAGATTGCTGAAGACAGCGACTACGTTGCTATCGAACTGAACGCAAACAACGAAGTAGTTATCAAGAAAGACTTCGTTACAGCAGTGCTACCAAAAGGTACTCTGAAATCTCTATAAACAGCTAGAGGATCCTCGCTGTGCTAAACCGTTACCCGTTATGGAAGTATTTGATGGTGGTGTTTGCCATCGCTATCGCTGCGTTGTACGCACTTCCAAATATATACGGTGAAGATCCGGCAGTTCAAGTTACAGGGGCGCGCGGCGCCTCTGTAGATATGTCTACGCTGGATGCTGTCACCAATGCTCTTGAAGCAGAAAACCTTTCTACTAAATCCGTTGCACTCGAAGACGGTTCCATTCTTGTTCGCTTTAACGACACAGATACGCAAATTAGTGCCCGTGATATCATCACAGAAGCACTAGGCGATGACGTTATCGTTGCTTTAAACCTAGCGGCTTCAACGCCTAATTGGCTTGAATCTATTGGTGCTGCACCAATGAAACTTGGTCTTGACCTACGTGGTGGTGTTCACTTCTTAATGGAAGTGGATATGGACGCTGCGATGCAAAAGCTGGTTGGCCAACAAGAAGAAGCATTCCGTAGTGAACTTCGTGAAGAGAAAATCCGTTACCGTGCGATTCGCCCATCTGGTAAAGATGCGGTTGAAGTGATTCTACGTAACGAAGAGCAGCTTGCTGAAGCGAAATCGCTACTGCAATCTAAGCACCAAGATATGACGTTTGTAGATTCTGAATCTAACGGTCGTTTCTCTTTGGTTGCAAGCTTTACAGATACTCGCCTTCAAGAAATCCGTAACTATGCGGTTGAGCAAAACATTACCATTCTACGTAACCGTGTTAACGAACTTGGTGTTGCTGAACCTTTGGTTCAACGTCAAGGCTCTAGCCGTATCGTAGTGGAATTGCCTGGTGTTCAAGACACGGCTCGCGCTAAAGAAATCCTTGGTGCTACCGCGACGCTTGAGTTCCGTGAAGTCGATAGCAGTGCTGACTTAGCCGCTGCCGCTTCTGCTCGTGCCCCTGCGGGTAGCGAAATCAAGCAAGATCGTGATGGTCGTCCTGTGGTACTTAAGAAGCGCGTTATTCTAGGCGGTTCAAGTATTACTGATGCAAGCTCAAGTGTTGATGAATATGGTCGTCCTCAAGTTAACATCTCGCTAGACAGCGAAGGTGGTAGCAAGATGTCAGCGTTCTCTCGTCAGAATATCGGTAAGCTAATGGCAACGGTATTTGCAGAGTACAAAGACAGCGGTCGTAAAACACCGGAAGGTCGAGTTATCTTAAGTAAGCACGAAGAAGTGATTAACCAAGCGACGATTCAATCTGCGCTAGGCCGTAACTTCCGTATTACTGGTATTGACTCAACGGCTGAAGCTCATAACTTGGCACTTCTACTACGTGCTGGTGCATTGATTGCGCCTATCTCGATTGTAGAAGAACGTACCATTGGTCCATCTATGGGTCAGCAAAACATCGATATGGGTATCATGGCGATGGTTTGGGGTATGGCTGCTGTAATGCTGTTTACGCTACTTTACTACCGTAGCTTTGGTCTGATTGCGAACGTTGCGCTAATGGCTAACTTGGTGTTGATTATCGGTGTTATGTCGATGATTCCGGGGGCTACCATGACCCTACCAGGCATTGCCGGTATCGTATTGACGGTCGGTATGGCGGTTGATGCGAACGTTCTGATCTTTGAGCGGATACGTGAAGAGCTTCGAGATGGACGCAGTCCACAACAAGCGATTCACCAAGGTTACGCGAACGCATTCAGCACAATCGCCGATGCCAACATCACCACACTACTAACAGCAATCATTCTATTTGCTGTGGGTACTGGTGCTATCAAAGGCTTCGCGGTAACGCTGTCTATCGGTATCTTGACTTCAATGTTTACAGCTATTGTCGGAACACGTTGTATCGTGAACCTGATGTATGGCGGCAAACGCGTTAAAAAACTGTCGATCTAAGGCTAGGAATTAATATGTTTCAGATTCTAAAAGCAGACAAAATGATCGACTTTATGCGTTGGTCAAAGGTTGCCTTTGTTTTTTCTATCTTGATGATTGGTACTGCTATCTTCACCCTAACAACGAAATCGTTGAACTGGGGTCTAGATTTTACTGGCGGTACTCTGATTGAAGTTGGTTTTGAACAACCGGCACACCTTCCTGATATTCGTAGTGCACTAGAAGCCGAGGGCTTTGGTGATGCAACGGTACAGAACTTCGGTTCAGCTCGTGATGTGATGGTTCGTTTACGTCCACGTGATGGCGTAGCGGGCGAAACGCTTGGAAACCAAATCCTTTCTGCAATTGAGAATGGTACTGGTGAGCAAGTGGAAATGCGTCGTATCGAGTTCGTTGGTCCTAACGTGGGTGACGAATTAACAGAAGCGGGTGGCCTTGCTATCCTTGTTTCTCTTATCTGTATCTTGATCTACGTATCAGTGCGATTCGAGTGGCGTTTGGCTGCGGGTGCGGTATTAGCACTGGCGCACGATGTTATCATCACACTTGGTGTGTTCTCTCTAATGCAAATTGAGGTCGACCTTACCATCGTAGCAGCCTTGCTAACGGTCGTCGGTTACTCCCTCAACGATACCATTGTTGTATTCGACCGTATTCGTGAGAACTTCCGTAAGATGCGTAAGGGTGAGGCACCTGAAGTACTGAACAGCTCAATCACACAAACATTGAGCCGTACATTGATCACTTCTGGTACAACGTTATTCGTAGTTATCGCACTGTTCGTTCAGGGCGGCGCTATGATTCACGGCTTCGCGACTGCACTTCTACTGGGTATTACGGTTGGTACTTACTCTTCTATCTACGTTGCATCTGCACTGGCTATGAAGTTGGGTATTACGCGTGAACACCTAATGCCACCACAAGTGGACAAAGAAGGTGAAGAGTTTGACGAAATGCCTTAGGCCTTGGCTTAATAAGTTTCGCTAAACCAAAAAAACCGCTAGGCAACTAGCGGTTTTTTTACGTCTGTATTTTGTCGATACGCTCAACGCAATTTATCGGCGAATTGAGTTGCACTTACTGTCACTAAGAGCAACCATTCTCGTATCTCGTATCTCGTATCTCGTATCTCGTATCTCGTATCTCGTATCTCGTATCTCAAATCGCAGATACAAAAAAGCCTCGCTATATAGCGAGGCTTTGGAATTTCTACTCTCCCTTGAAACAGGGAGCGTTAACGTAAGGTCTGAATTACTTCAGCATACCTTCGTTAGCGTTCTCACGAACGTGCTTAAGAATAGACTTAACACCACGTGCGCTTGAAGCAACAACATTACCAGAAGTCATGTAATCAGTACCGCCAGCAAAGTCAGTCATGATAGCACCAGCTTCACGAGCGATTAGATCGCCAGCTGCTAGATCCCATGGCTTAAGGCCAAGCTCTAGGTAACCATCAACACGGCCAGCTGCTAGGTAACATAGGTCAAGAGCAGGAGAACCTGTACGACGGAAATCAGCACAGTCGATGAATAGACCAGAGATGATCTTCATGAAAGATTCAGAGTGTTGTTTTTGCTTGAATGGGAAACCAGTCGCTAGAACAGTACCTTGAAGGTCTTTTAGCTGAGTAACACGCATACGAGCGTTGTTAAGTTGAGCGCCAGCGCCACGTTGAGCTGTGAATAGCTCGTTTAGCATTGGGTCATAAACACAAGCAACTTCTGTACGACCGTTCATGCGAACAGCGATAGATACAGAGAAGTGAGGGAAACCTTTTACAAAGTTGTTGGTGCCATCTAGTGGGTCAACGATCCATTGTACATCAGAGTCTTTACCTTCAGTCAGGCCTTTCTCTTCAGAAATAATGCTGTGCTCTGGGTAAGATGCTTTGATTGTCTCAATGATCATGTACTCAGCTTCTTGAGCAATGTTAGTAACGTAATCGTTGTTACCTTTTAGAGACGATTCGATCTTATCAGTTGTTTCTAGAGATTTAGCAATATGGTTGCCAGCTTTACGCGCAGCGCGTATCGCAATGTTTAGCATTGGATGCATATGGTTTTTCCCACAAGATGTTAAAGAACAATTTAAAGCGGCGGCGAGTATACCAAAGTTTCCGTAAAAGGGAAGTGGTTATTTTTTGAACTCTTGGTTTCACATTCCGTTAAGGGTCTGACCATTTTACTTTGCTATGTGTTAATATCTCGCGATTATTTTTAAAGTGGTGTCATATAGCATGTTAGACAATGTAAAAGTCGTTCTGGTTGGTACGTCTCATTCGGGAAATATCGGATCAGCAGCTCGCGCAATGAAAGTGATGGGTTTGAGTCAATTAGTTCTTGTAGACCCTCAATGTGAAGTTGACGAGCAGACCTTAGCACTGGCTGCGGGTGCAGGTGACATCGCAGAAAACGCGACCATCGTTTCTACATTAGACGAAGCCGTAAAAGACTGTGGTTTAGTGGTTGGTTCGAGTGCACGTTCACGTACGCTTGAATGGCCAATGCTTGAGCCTCGTGAGTGTGGACAAAAGTTTGCGATTGAAGGCCAAAAGCACCCAGTCGCATTAGTGTTCGGCCGTGAACGTACTGGCTTGACTAACGATGAGCTTCAGAAGTGCCACTTCCATGTATGTATCCCAGCTAACCCTGAATACAGCTCGCTAAACCTAGCAATGGCAGTGCAGACTCTGAGCTACGAAGTGCGTGTAGCTCACCTTGATATGGTCGCTAGCCAATATCAGCCACAGCAACAAGATGAGTACCCTCGTCACGAAGAACTAGAAATGTTCTATGAGCACCTTGAAAAAGTGATCATTGATACCCAATTTATCTCTAAGGATAAGCCGGGTCAGGTGATGAATAAACTACGTCGTCTGTTCAGTCGAGCTCGTCCAGAGTTGCAAGAGATCAACACTCTACGCGGCATTTTGACTTCAATTGAGAAGAGCAAAAGCGACAAATAAAGCCCGCACAAACAATAAGGGTGAATACCTGACTAAAATAGTCAACTAAATACTTGACCAATTTAGTCGGGTATGGGAAGATTCCAACCACATAAACAATGTGGATACGGTGTGATATGAAACTTACATCTAAAGGAAGATATGCGGTAACAGCTATGCTAGATGTAGCACTGCATTCGCAAAAAAGCCCAGTTCCTCTGGCTGATATTTCAGAGCGACAAGGCATCTCGTTATCTTACTTAGAACAGCTATTTTCTAAGTTACGTAAAGCTGGCTTAGTTGCTAGTGTTCGTGGTCCTGGCGGTGGTTACCGTTTAGGTGCTGAAGCGAGCGACATCGCTGTCGGAACTGTAATTGCTGCAGTAGACGAATCAGTGGATGCAACTAAGTGTCACGGTCGAGCAGATTGCCAAGGTGGCAGTCGTTGTTTAACTCACACTTTATGGCGTGATTTAAGCTCCCGAATCAGCAGCTTCTTAAACGACATTACGCTCGGTGAGCTAATGAAAGATAACGAAGTTTTAGAGATTTCTGATCGTCAAGATATCGATCTTGCGGTTAATAATGGTTTTGCACATAAAAATACGAGCACTACAACGATTAGTGCAGCACCTCACGGTGTTAATGCCCGCTCTTAGCGGTCAGTTTTTACATTGGAGTAGAAAATGAAACTGCCTATTTACTTTGACTATTCAGCTACATGCCCAGTCGATCCACGTGTTGCTGAAAAAATGGTTCAGTGCATGACGATGGACGGTAACTTC
This sequence comes from Vibrio sp. 1CM8B, assembly GCF_023161685.1. Lineage (NCBI taxonomy): Bacteria > Pseudomonadati > Pseudomonadota > Gammaproteobacteria > Vibrionales > Vibrionaceae > Vibrio > Vibrio sp. 1CM8B. Next base: position 36,427 of record NZ_JALNTU010000020.1, on the reverse strand, counting down.
GGTAACCCTGCATCTCGTTCACACCGTTACGGCTGGCAGGCAGAAGAATCAGTAGATAATGCTCGTGAGCAAATTGCCGATCTACTAAATGCAGACCCTCGTGAGATTGTTTTCACGTCAGGTGCTACCGAGTCAGATAACCTTGCTATCAAAGGTGCAGCGCACTTTTACGAGAAGAAAGGTAAGCATGTAATCACGTGCAAAACAGAACACAAAGCGGTTCTTGATCCATGTCGCCAACTAGAGCGTGAAGGTTTTGAGGTGACATACCTTGAGCCAGAAGCTAACGGCATCATTGATCTAGACAAGCTACAAGCTGCAATGCGTGAAGATACTGTTCTAGTTTCTATCATGCACGTAAACAACGAGATTGGTGTAATCCAAGATATCTCTGCAATCGGCGAATTATGTCGTGCACGCAAGATCATCTTCCACGTTGATGCGGCGCAGTCTGCGGGTAAAATCCCACTAGACGTAAAAGAGATGAAAGTTGACCTTATCTCTATGTCTGCACACAAAGCATACGGCCCTAAAGGCATCGGCGCTTTGTACGTTCGTCGTAAGCCACGTATTCGCCTAGAAGCGCAAATGCACGGTGGCGGTCATGAACGTGGTTTCCGTTCTGGTACTCTTGCTACTCACCAAATCGTGGGTATGGGCGAAGCTTTTGCCATCGCTAAACAAGACATGCAGAAAGATTACGATCACGCACTAGCACTTCGTGAGCGCCTATTGAAAGGTGTTCAAGATCTAGAAGCGGTAACCGTAAACGGCGACCTAGACCAACGTGTACCACACAACCTAAACGTGAGCTTCGCTTTCGTTGAAGGTGAGTCTCTGCTTATGTCTCTAAAAGACCTAGCGGTATCATCAGGTTCTGCATGTACATCAGCAAGCCTAGAGCCTTCATACGTTCTACGCGCTCTTGGTCTGAACGATGAACTGGCACACAGCTCAGTACGTTTCTCATTCGGCCGTTTTACAACGGAAGAAGAAATCGACTACGCGATTGCACAAATTCGTGTAGCGGTAAACAAATTACGCGACATGTCTCCTCTATGGGATATGTATAAAGAAGGGATTGATTTGAACACTGTTGAGTGGGCTCATCACTAATCTCACGGAAATAGAGGATTCGAGGTAACTATCATGGCATATAGCGAAAAAGTAATTGATCACTACGAAAACCCACGTAACGTAGGTTCGTTTGATAAAGAAGACCCAAGTGTAGGTAGCGGCATGGTTGGCGCACCAGCTTGTGGTGACGTAATGAAACTGCAAATCAAGGTAACGCCAGAAGGCATTATCGAAGATGCAAAATTCAAAACTTACGGCTGCGGTAGCGCAATCGCTTCTAGCTCACTAGTAACTGAGTGGGTTAAAGGTAAAAGTATTGATGAAGCAGCGGCTATCAAAAACTCTGAAATCGCGGAAGAGCTAGAGTTGCCACCAGTGAAAGTTCACTGTTCAATTCTTGCTGAAGATGCAATCAAAGCAGCAGTTGCGGATTACAAAAAGAAGCGTTAATCGTTTCATTAAGTAATCACAAGAAATAAGCAATATTTGGGAGCATCCTTTGTGCTCCCCCTGAGTTCTCAATTTATATAAACACAAGGTTGTAGTATGGCCATCACCATGACAGATACGGCAGCAAGCCGAGTTCAAGCTTTCCTAGATAACCGAGGTAAAGGTATCGGGTTGCGCTTAGCGGTAAAAACTACTGGCTGTTCGGGTATGGCGTATGTACTGGAATTCGTTGACGAGCTTAACGAAGAAGACGAAGTGTTTGAGCATTCAGGTGTTAAGGTCATCATTGATCCAAAGAGCCTAGTTTACCTAGACGGTACTGAGCTTGATTACGTAAAAGAAGGCCTAAACGAAGGTTTTGAATTCAACAACCCTAACGCGAAAGGCGAATGTGGTTGTGGTGAGAGCTTCAACGTATAAACGCTTCAATCGTTAAGCGTTTATAGTGAGCGAAGAATAAAATTAGGCTCTGATTGAAGAGCCTAAACTTAGGACCACCGTTACATGAATCATTTCGAATTATTTGGGCTACCACTTCAGTTTCAACTGGATGGTAGCCTTCTTTCTTCTCAGTTTAGAGATCTGCAACGCCAATTCCACCCTGATAAATTTGCCACAGCTTCTGAGCGTGATCGCCTATTAGCCGTGCAAAAAGCTGCGCAAATCAATGATGCGTATCAGGTATTGAAGAATCCAATCAGCCGAGCTGAATACCTGTTAGTACAACATGGTGAGGATATTCGAGGTGAGCAGCAGACCCTGCAAGATCCTATGTTCCTGATGGAGCAAATGGAATTGCGTGAAGAGCTTGAAGACATCGCCGACAGTTCTGATCCTGAAGATGCTTTGTTTGCATTTGAAGGAAAGGTTAGCAAAATGTATAAACAACAATTAAGCGCTATCCAACAAGAACTCGACAGTGAGGCTTGGTTAGAAGCTGCAGACCGAGTAAGAAAGCTTAAGTTTATTGCAAAATTAAAGAATGAAATCGAGTTAGTTGAAGATCGTCTGATCGGCTAGTTCGTATAACAAGGACACATCCATGGCACTACTTCAGATTGCAGAACCAGGGCAAAGCGCCGCTCCTCACCAGCACAAGCTTGCTGTGGGTATTGATTTAGGTACAACAAACTCATTGGTTGCGGCAGTGCGCAGTGGCGAGGCGAGCACACTGGTTGATCAACAAGGTCGCAGTATTCTTCCTTCCGTTGTTCACTATACGTCAGAGTCGTACACGACTGGTGATGAAGCTCGTGCAAATGCACAGACTGATCCTAAAAATACCATTATCTCAGTTAAGCGACTAATCGGTCGTTCACTATCAGATATTCAACAGCGATACCCATCTCTGCCATATCAATTTGAAGAAAGTGATAATGGTTTGCCTGTGATTCGCACAGAGCAAGGTAACAAGAACCCAATTCAAGTATCTGCAGACATTCTGCGAGCGCTAGGTCAACGTGCTGAGTCAACACTCGGTGGTGAGCTATCTGGTGCTGTTATTACCGTTCCTGCTTACTTTGATGATGCACAGCGTGCTGGTACGAAAGACGCGGCGCAACTTGCTGGTCTTCACGTGTTACGTCTTCTTAATGAACCGACTGCCGCTGCGATTGCTTACGGCTTGGATTCTGGTAAAGAAGGAGTCATTGCTGTTTATGACTTAGGTGGTGGTACGTTTGATATCTCTATCCTACGCCTATCGAAAGGTGTCTTCGAAGTTTTAGCAACAGGCGGCGACTCAGCATTAGGCGGCGACGACTTTGACCATTTAGTTGCGGATCATTTCCAAGAACAAATGGGCTTATCAGAGCTAACAGCAGAACAGAATCGTATTCTTCTAGACGCCGCAACAGAAGCGAAGATTGGCTTATCTGAAGCGGAAAGCGTTGATGTTGACGTACTAGGTTGGTCTGGTTCATTAACTCGTGAAGAGTTTGAAGAGATCATCAAACCGCTCGTTAAGAAAACACTGCTTTCATGCCGTCGTGCGCTAAAAGATGCGGAAGTTGACGCGGATGAAGTACTAGAAGTCGTGATGGTTGGCGGTTCAACTCGCACATTACTTGTACGTGAAATGGTCGGTGACTTCTTTGGTCGTACGCCACTAACCAGCATTAACCCTGATGAAGTGGTTGCGATTGGTGCATCGATTCAAGCGGATATCCTAGTGGGTAATAAGCCTGACTCTGAAATGCTACTACTGGACGTTATCCCTCTGTCTCTTGGTATCGAAACCATGGGTGGCTTGGTAGAAAAGATTATCCCTCGTAACACCACGATCCCTGTTGCTCGCGCACAAGAATTTACCACGTTCAAAGACGGTCAAACTGCAATGACAGTACACACCGTGCAAGGTGAACGTGAGATGGTTGACGACTGTCGTTCATTGGCTCGATTTGCTTTGAAAGGCATTCCGCCGATGACTGCAGGTGCTGCTCATATTCGTGTTACTTACCAAGTGGATGCTGATGGCCTGCTATCGGTTACTGCAATGGAGAAGAGCACTGGCGTTCAAGCTGAAATCCAAGTTAAGCCTTCTTACGGTCTGAGCGACAACGAAGTGGCTAGCATGCTGAAAGATTCGATGACGTTTGCAAAAGAAGACATGCAAGCGCGTGCTCTTGCTGAGCAACGCGTAGAAGCGGATCGCGTGATCGAAGGCCTTATCGCTGCAATGCAAGCCGATGGCGATGAGCTACTTGATGAGCAAGGCAAACAACAACTTGTTCAAGCGATTGAAGCACTGATTGAAGTGCGTAATGGCGACAATGCTGACGCCATTGAACTAGAAATTAAGAATACCGACAAAGCGAGCCAAGACTTTGCTTCTCGTCGTATGGATAAATCAATTCGTGCTGCACTGTCAGGTCAGTCAGTCGATAATATTTAATAGTTAGAGAATAGATAAACATGCCAAAGATTATTGTTTTACCTCACGAAGATCTATGTCCAGAAGGCGCTGTTTTAGAAGCAAAAACTGGTGAGACGGTTCTTGATGTTGCACTGAAGGCCGGTATTGGTATTGAACACGCATGTGAAAAATCGTGTGCATGTACAACATGTCACGTTGTGATTCGTGAAGGTTTTGATTCTTTAGAAGAGAGTGATGATCTCGAAGACGACATGCTAGATAAAGCATGGGGCTTAGAGATGGAATCTCGTCTTGGTTGCCAAGCTAAAGTGGCTGATACGGATCTTGTTGTAGAGATTCCAAAGTACACGTTGAACCTGGCTTCTGAAGACCACTAAGAACCAGTTCTCAGTCATGGCTAATACAGCGATGACTGAGAGAGCTATTGCTTAGACAAACATACTAAGAAAACTGGCCTAGAATATAGATCATAAAGGTGACAGAGCGTCGCTGATAAATATAAGGAAGTGTTATGAGCTTGAAGTGGATTGATTCGCGAGATATCGCAATTGAGCTATGTGATTTGTACCCTGATACTGATCCTAAAACGGTACGTTTTACCGATCTGCATCAATGGGTGCTAGACCTTGAAGAGTTCGACGACGAGCCTAACCACTCGAATGAGAAAATCTTAGAGGCTATTATTTTGTGCTGGATGGATGAGATGGATTAATCCTCTTGTCTGATGATTTGGTCGCGGGTTGGTATCAGTCCAATATAAAACGCAGCCAAGTTAACAATTCTTACTAAAAAAAGCGGACCTTATGGTCCGTTTTTTTATCAAAATGACATTTTCCTCCTACATAATGCTAACATCAGTGCGCTAATAAAAAATAATCAGAATCACACACCCAAAGTGGTTCATGACAAGGAGAAATCATGTCTACACAGATGTCAGTATTTTTAAGTCAAGAAGCTGCCCAGCCTCAGTGGGGAGCAAGAGCTATTTTATCGTTCTCAGAAGCGGGAGCGACAATTCACATTGGTGAAGGCCACGATCTAGGCGCAGTTCAGCGTGCGGGTCGTACGCTTGACGGACAAGGTATCGCATTCGTTTCACTTCGTGGTGAAGGTTGGGATCTAGAAAGCGTTTGGGCTTTCTACCAAGGCTACCGTGGACCAAAGAAAAAGAATGCATTGGAATGGGATGCACTTTCAGAAGCCGATCAAACAGAGCTTGAAGCTCGTATTCGCGCAACTGACTGGACGCGTGACATTATCAATAAAACCGCTGAAGAAGTGGCACCTCGTCAACTCGCGACAATGGCTGCAGAATACATCAAATCAGTGGCACCAGCGGGCACTGTTAAAGCGAAGATCGTTAAAGACAAGGATCTACTAACCGAAGGTTGGGAAGGTATCTACGCGGTCGGTCGTGGCTCTGAGCGTACATCAGCAATGCTGCAACTGGACTTCAACCCAACAGGTGATGAAAACGCACCCGTGTTTGCTTGTTTAGTGGGTAAAGGTATTACGTTCGATTCGGGCGGTTACAGCATCAAGCCAGGCCAATTCATGACAGCGATGAAAGCTGACATGGGTGGCGCAGCAACGATTACGGGTGGTTTAGGTCTGGCGATTGAACGCGGCCTGAACAAGCGCATCAAGCTTATTTTATGTTGCGCAGAGAACATGATCTCTGGTCGCGCATTGAAGCTTGGCGATATCATTACCTACAAAAACGGTAAGACAGTTGAGATCATGAACACTGATGCGGAAGGTCGCTTGGTGCTGGCTGATGGCCTAATGTACGCAAGTGCACAAAGCCCTGAGCTGATCATCGACTGTGCAACGCTAACAGGCGCGGCTAAAAACGCACTAGGTAACGACTACCACGCACTATTAAGCTTCGATGATGAGTTATCTCACCAAGCGCTAACGGCGGCAAACCAAGAGAAAGAAGGCCTATGGCCATTGCCTCTTGCTGATTTCCACCGTGGTATGTTGCCTTCAAACTTTGCTGATCTTTCAAACATCAGCACGGGTGATTACACACCGGGTGCAAGTACAGCAGCGGCATTCCTTTCTTACTTTGTAGATGACTACAAAAAAGGTTGGATTCATATGGATTGCGCGGGTACTTACCGTAAGTCAGCAAGTGACAAGTGGGCGGCAGGCGCAACGGGTATGGGCGTTCGCACACTGGCTCGTCTTCTTATCGACCAAGCAAAATAATAATAAGGGTGAGCGGTATTTTGTGCCGCTCATTCATAAAGCTCAGATCGAAAGATCTCAGCAATTTCAGTATTTAATAACAAAAAAATGAAGTGAAGGAATCCCTATGGCTCTAGAAAGAACGTTCTCAATTGTTAAGCCGGATGCAGTTAAGCGTAACCTTGTTGGTGAAATCTATCACCGTATCGAAAAAGCAGGCCTAGAAATTATTGCTGCTAAGATGGTTCGTCTTACTGAAGAGCAAGCGAGTGGCTTCTACGCTGAACACGAAGGCAAAGAGTTCTTCCCAGCTCTTAAAGAGTTTATGACTTCTGGTCCTATCATGGTTCAAGTGCTTGAAGGCGAAAACGCTATCGCTCGTTACCGTGAACTTATGGGCAAAACAAATCCAGAAGAAGCGGCATGCGGCACTATCCGTGCTGACTACGCAATCAGCATGCGTTACAACTCAGTACACGGCAGCGACAGCCCTGAGTCTGCAGCTCGCGAAATCGAATTCTTCTTCCCAGAATCTGAAATTTGTCCACGCCCTGCTCAATAATCGGCACAGCAAACGATTCTAAAGGCTTCACTTCGGTGAGGCCTTTTTTGTTTCTGATGGGGGGGAGATGTGTAGTTAAAGCGAGATTCCAGATACCTCGTCCCTCGGTTCTGGAATGACGGGCTTTGAGGAGTTGATGACCTGACGGCGATGAATAGCGGGGCTAAAATTTCGAGCTAAGTATTAGTGATCTGTTGGAGATTATTTACGTCATTCCCGAAAGCGACGAAGGAGCGTAATCGGGAATCTCTGTTGGCTATTGGAAATTCCAGATACTTCGTTCCTCAGTTCTGGAATGACGGGGAGTTTTGGAGCCATAATCTCGTGGTAAATATTACCGAGCAATTGGTGAGTATTTACGTCATTCCCGATAGCGACAAAGGAGCGTAATCGGGAATCTTTTGTTTAAATTGGGTAATCTTAAGCCGATAAATACAGTTGCTCAAATTTTAATCGCTTAAGTTTGAATGTCTTAATAAACACAGGGTTTTACAATGCTTGTTGAAGTTGCGTAAAGCCTGTACAATTCGCGCCCTTAATTATTGTTCCGTCATTGAGAGGCATCATGACCACAGCTAAAGTCAATCTACTCGATTTTGATCGTAAAGGTCTTCGTAAATTTTTCACAGAAGAACTGAATGAGAAAGCGTTTCGAGCAGAGCAAGTGATGAAGTGGATTTATCACTTCGGTGTCGATGACTTCGAACAAATGAACAACATCAACAAAAAGTTACGTGAGAAACTTCAACGTCGCTGTGAGATTATTGCACCTGTTGTTTCTGAAGCTCAACACTCTTCAGATGGCACAATTAAATGGGCGATGAGCGTTGGCGACCAAGACGTTGAAACGGTATACATCCCAGATGGTGACCGTGCGACGCTATGTGTCTCTTCACAGGTTGGTTGTGCTCTTGAATGTAAGTTCTGCTCTACAGCTCAACAAGGCTTTAACCGTAACCTAAAAGTTTCAGAGATTGTTGGCCAAATCTGGCGTGCATCTCGCGAAATCGGCCTAGAAAAAGAAACCGGTCGTCGTCCAATTACTAACGTTGTAATGATGGGTATGGGCGAGCCTCTATTGAACATGAAGAACCTAATGCCATCATTAGAAATCATGCTTGATGATCTAGGTTTCGCACTGTCTAAGCGTCGTGTAACTGTATCAACTTCTGGTGTTGTTTCTGGCCTTGACCAAATGACAGACAACATCGATGTCGCATTGGCTATTTCTCTACATGCGCCAAACGATGCACTACGTAGCCAAATCATGCCGATCAACGACCGTTGGGATATCCAAGACTTCCTAGCATCTGTTCGTCGTTACATTGCATCTTCAAATGCTAACCGCGGTAAAGTAACGGTTGAGTACGTGCTATTGGATCATGTGAATGATGATATGGACCACGCACGTGAACTTGCAGAGCTAATGAAAGAGACGCCTTGTAAGATCAACTTGATTCCATTCAACCCTTACCCGGGTTCGCCTTATAAGAAGCCAAGCAACTCTCGTATTGATCGCTTCCAAAAAACGCTGATGGAATACAACTACACAGTAACGGTTCGTAAAACTCGTGGTGATGATATTGATGCCGCGTGTGGTCAGTTAGTCGGTGATGTGATTGATAGAACCAAACGTACCAAAATGATCAAAGCAGCCTCTGAAGCGAACTTGATTGCCGGTGGTGTGATTGAAGTAAAAGCGGTATAAAACGCGATTAGAACCTAAACAAGCCAGAAGTCTTACTTCTGGCTTGTTGCTTTTCTGGGGTACAGTTTTTGATTTTTTGGACTTCTTGCCCACGCTTTCTTACATTTTTCGTCAAATTTTGGACAAAACCATGAGCTGACGGTAAATTTTGTTTAAAGTGTTTTTGCCTTGTAATGGCATTAGCTTATGATTAACTAATCTTAAATTAATTTAAGTGCTCGCTTGCTACTGATCATCAATATGTCTATTTAGGTTGGCTACTTGATAAACTAGCTTCCTGAGAAGGTCATCCATAACAAATGAATGATGTTCGCCTTTAAGGGTTGATGATTTAGATAGCAGGAAAAATTCCACATAACGTGGGTTGTTAGATTGAGCTTAAACGACAATAAGAAAACGCTCTCCTCAACCTGCGATAATACTTTAGAAGTTCACTCTCTATGAACACAGAACAAGATACACAAGCGCAAGAAAACGTAGCTCCAGCTTTGGAAGCGGGAACGCTGCTTAAGAACAAACGAGAATCTCTTGGTTTAACGCAAAAGCAGATTTCTGATCGCTTGAAACTTCGCGTTACTCTGATCCAACAAATTGAAGAAAACCAATTCGAGTCAGATCAAGTGGCGACGTTTATGCGTGGCTATATTCGTTCATACGCGAAATACGTCAATCTTGACGAAAAAGTCGTATTGAGTGCGCTGCATCATGCCGGTGATGCTCAGCATCAAGAGCAAGAAATGCTGAGTTTTTCTCGTAAGACCAAAACCGAGAAGCACAACAGCCGTATTATGATCCTGACTTGGAGCATTTTTGCGGTCATTGCGGGTATCTCCTCACTTTGGTGGTGGCAGAACCAACAGCAAGACACCTTATCTCAATCTTTAGCGAATACCGAAAGCTCAGAAGAGCTAGCGGTAGAAGAATCACTTGCCCCTGAATTCACCTCTTTAGAAGTGATTGAAGCTGAACAAAACGAAGCGGGTGCTTCTGTTGTTGAAGGTACTGAAGGCCTTGCTGCGATAAGCGATGCGGAAGATACTTCAGATGCTGTTACTCCAGCTGACGAAACTCCTGCACAACAAGCAACAGAGACAGAACCAACAGCTGAAGTTGCTGCTAATGCAGAAGCGGTTGAAGCAAGTACTGCTCCTGAAGCTGTGGCTAACGAGCTAGTGATGCAGTTCACTGCTGATTGCTGGATCCAAGTAAAAGATGCAACGGGTAAAACCTTGTCAACTGGCATAAAAAAAGCAGGTCAGTCGTTAAATCTTTCAGGAACTGCGCCATATAAAGTGATTCTAGGTGCGCCAGAAGGCGTATCAATGACATTTGCAAGTGAACCTGTCGACCTTTCTGGGTATACTTCAGGCAAAGTAGCTAGAATAACCTTACCTTAGAGTTAATATGCAACACGAATCTCCTATTATTCGTCGCAAATCAACCCGTATTTATGTGGGTGATGTGCCGATCGGTGATGGTGCACCAATTGCTGTGCAATCCATGACCAACACAAGAACAACAGATGTAGCCGCGACCGTTGCTCAAATTAGAGCTCTGGAAAAAGTTGGCGCTGATATCGTTCGCGTATCTGTACCGACTATGGATGCCGCTGAAGCCTTTAAGCTAATCAAGCAGCAGGTCTCTGTTCCTTTGGTTGCTGATATTCACTTCGACTACCGTATCGCACTTAAAGTGGCGGAATACGGCGTTGACTGTCTGCGTATCAACCCAGGTAACATCGGTAACGAAAGCCGTATCCGCTCAGTTGTTGATTGTGCACGTGATATGAATATTCCGATTCGTATTGGTGTTAACGGCGGTTCTCTTGAGAAAGAGATCCAAGAGAAATACACAGAACCTACAGCTGAAGCGCTTGTTGAATCAGCAATGCGTCATGTAGATATCCTAGACCGTCTCAACTTTGAACAATTCAAAGTCAGCGTTAAGGCGTCTGATGTATTCCTAGCAGTCGGTTCTTACCGTTTGCTGGCTCAGCAGATTGATCAACCTCTTCACCTTGGCATTACCGAAGCGGGTGGTGCGCGTGCTGGCTCTGTGAAGTCAGCGGTAGGTTTAGGTATGCTTCTTTCTGAAGGTATCGGCGATACGCTGCGTATCTCGCTAGCGGCTGATCCTGTTGAAGAGATCAAAGTTGGCTTTGATATTCTTAAATCTTTGCGCATTCGTTCGCGTGGCATCAACTTCATTGCGTGTCCGAGCTGTTCTCGTCAAGAGTTCGATGTTATTAACACTGTTAATGCCCTTGAAGAGCGCTTAGAAGACGTGATCACTCCAATGGATGTGTCAATCATCGGTTGTGTGGTTAACGGCCCTGGTGAAGCTGAAGTGTCTCACTTAGGTTTAGCCGGTAGTGCACGTAAGAGCGCCTTCTACGAAGACGGTAAGCGTCAGAAAGAGCGCTTCGACAACGATGATCTTGTCGACAAACTTGAAGCTAAAATTCGTGCAAAAGCGTCAGTGCTTGATCAAGCAAATCGCATTGATGTAGAAAACTTAGAAGATTAATACAACGCGATGGGGTGTGATTGTCTATTCGCACTAACACCTGGTCGTGAGAAATTACGGAATAAATACTGTGGCTAAAAATATCCAAGCAATTCGAGGCATGAACGACTGCCTTCCAACTCAATCACCACTGTGGCAGAAAGTAGAAAGCGCAGTTAAAAACGTGGTGAGTGCATACGGTTACAACGAAGTACGTATGCCTATCGTTGAAGAAACAAACCTATTTAGCCGTGCAGTTGGTGAAGAGACAGATGTTGTTTCTAAAGAGATGTACACCTTTGATGACCGCAATGGCGATAGCCTAACGCTGCGTCCAGAAGGCACAGCAGGTTGTGTTCGTTCATGTATTCAAAACAGCCTTATCAACCGTGATGAACAGCGCCTATGGTACATGGGCCCGATGTTCCGTCACGAGCGTCCTCAAAAAGGTCGTTACCGTCAATTCCACCAATGTGGTGTTGAGGTGTTTGGCCTAGACGGTCCAGACGTTGACGCAGAACTTATCATGATGACAGCACGTCTATGGCGTGAGCTAGGTATCGATAAGCACGTTCGCCTAGAGCTAAACTCAATCGGTTCTCAAGAAGATCGCGTAAGCTACCGCACTGCGTTAGTGGCTTTCCTAGAGCAACACATTGATGTGCTAGATGAAGACTGTAAACGTCGCATGCACACTAATCCTCTACGTGTACTTGATACTAAGAACCCTGATGTTCAAGCTATCTTAGGTGACGCACCTCGACTATCTGAATATCTAGGTGAAGAATCGAAGCAACATTTTGCTGGTTTATGTGAACTTCTTGACGCTGTTGGTATCGAATACCAAGTTAATGAGCGTCTAGTTCGTGGCCTAGATTACTACAACCGCACCGTATTTGAGTGGATCACTGATAGTCTTGGTGCTCAAGGTACAGTATGTGGCGGCGGCCGTTACGATGGTCTTGTTGAGCAACTAGGCGGCAAAGCAACCAATGCAGTTGGCTTCGCAATGGGTCTAGAGCGTCTGGTTCTGATGATGGAAACGCTAGAGCTAACAGAAGTTCGCCGTAGTGTTGATGTATACGTAGTTGCTGCTGGCGAAGGTACTATGATCGCGGGTATGCAGTTAGCGAATCAATTACGCGACACTGTTGAAGGCGTACGTGTAATGAACCACTTCGGTGGTGGTAACTTCAAGAAGCAATTCAAACGTGCTGACAAAGTAGGTGCTGTTGTGGCGCTGGTACTTGGTGAGAACGAAGTTGCTGACAATACAGTTGTGCTAAAAGATCTGGTTGGCGGCGAGCAAGAAACCGTGTCTCAAACGGAAGTTGCAGAGAAAGTTGCTGCGCTAATCTAATTAGCCATTGAGCAAACGCTCATAATGAATACTAACGTCAGCACTATGCTGGCGTTTAAAGAATTAAAGAGGACAGGAAGTGGAACTTTACGATAGCGAAGAGCAACAAGTTGAAGCCATTAAAGATTGGTGGAAAGAGAACGGTAAAGCCGTAATCTTTGGTGCGGTTATTGGTTTAGGTGGTCTATTTGGCTGGCGCTATTACCAAGATTCAGTCGTTGAAGCGCGTGAAGCTGCTTCAGAAAGCTACACCTCTGTAATTTCAGCTCTTGATGCTAAGGGTGTTGATGCTCAATCTGATATTCAAGCTTTCATCGACGCAAACAAAGATGCTGAGTACTCAGTACTTGCTGCTATGCAATTAGCAAAAGTACAAGTACAAGCGGGTGAGCTAGCAGCAGCACTTGAACAGCTAGAGTGGGCAAAATCGGCAACTAAGGACGCGGCACTTGCGCCACTACTTACTTACCGTGTTGCACGTATTAAAGCTGAGCAAGGTGAATTTGACGCAGCGCTGGCTGATCTTGCTGCTATGGCAGACGAATCTTGGAAAGGCCGTGTTGCTGAACTGCGTGGTGATATCTCACTTCGTAAAGGCGACACTGACGCAGCATACAGTGCTTACACAGAAGCACAGCAAGCTGTTGACGCTAGCCAAACGCTTCAAATCAAACTTGACGACCTAGCTAAATAAGGCGCTTTGAATGAAGAAGATGTTTCCAAAAGCGGCGTTGTGTGCGATTGCTCTTGGCCTACTAGCTGGCTGTGCGGGTGAAGAAGACACCGTAATCATGGCTCCAGTACCAACGGTAAACAGCGAGTTCACTCCTAGTCAGGAATGGTCTACGTCGGTTGGTGATGGTGTTGGTCACTACTTTTCAAAACTATCGCCAGAACTGGCTTACGACAAAGTGTTTGTTGCGAGCCGTGAAGGTATGGTTAAAGCGCTTGACCCTGAAACAGGTAAAGAGCTGTGGAAAGTCGATCTTGAGAAAGACGTACTGGCTCGTTTATCGGGTGGTTTAACGGCGGCTTACGGCAAAGTATTTGTTGGTTCTGAAAATGGCGAAGTGATCGCGATGGATGAATCAACAGGTGAAGAGCTGTGGCGTGTATCAGTGAATGGCGAGGTGCTTGCATCCCCCGCAACTGATAGCAACATGGTTATTGTTCATACTAGTCGCGGTATGTTGATCGCGTTAGATCAAGTAAGCGGCGAACAAAAATGGACCATCAGTACTGAAGTACCAAGCCTAACACTTCGTGGCGATAGCTCGCCTGTTGCGGTTTCTGGTGGTGTATTCTGGGGTACCGCAAATGGTCGTCTAGCTGCGGCTATCGTTGACCGTGGTCAGCTTATTTGGCAACAGCCAGTAGGTACGCCAAAAGGTGCAACGGAAATCGATCGTTTGGTTGATGTTGATGCATCTCCAATTGTTCTTGGTGGAACCCTGTATACTGTAGGTATCAACGGTCAGCTGATTGCAATCGATCTTCGTTCTGGTAAGCCAATTTGGAAACGTAACTATTCGTCAGCGATTGATTTAGCAAGTGATGGCAGCCGTTTGTTCGTTGTTACCGACAAAGACCATGTGGTTGCGGTTGATGCGCGTAGTGGTACTGAACTGTGGAGCACTCCATTGTTAGAAAACCGCTTACTGACAGCACCTGCTATTATTAATGGTTATGTAGTCGTGGGTGATACAGAAGGTTATCTGCACTGGTTAGATCGTTCATCGGGTGAGTTTGTTGCACAACAGCTTGTCGATGATAGCGGCTTTGCGGTTGCACCAATTGAACTGCCTGAAGGCTACTTAGTGACGACTCGCAATGGCGATGTAAAGAAACTAACGATTAGCCAATAAAAGCGTGATATAATTCACAGTCGGCTCCTGGTTGGTAACAGCCAGGAGCCGTTTTGTTGTTAAAAATTAATAAACCGTGTGGTTATAGGTAAGAGTTTAAACTTGCGAACAAGTGCTTACCTATAACTACATTTAGAGAAGAAATTGTAGAGGTTGTTATGGTACCTGTTGTTGCTCTAGTAGGGCGTCCGAACGTAGGTAAATCTACGTTATTTAACCGATTGACTCGAACTCGTGATGCATTGGTTGCGGATTTCCCTGGCTTAACGCGTGACCGTAAATACGGTCATGCTCATTTTAGCGAGCATGACTTTATTGTTATTGACACTGGCGGTATCGACGGTACTGAAGAAGGTGTTGAAACTAAAATGGCTGAGCAGTCGCTAGCGGCGATTGATGAAGCTGATGTCGTTCTATTTATGGTAGATGGCCGTGCGGGTCTAACACCTTCAGACGTGGCGATTGCTAAGCACCTACGTCAACTAGAAAAGCCTTCAATGCTAGTAGTAAACAAGGTTGATGGTATCGACCCTGATGCTGCAAGTGCTGACTTCTGGCAACTAGGTGTAGAAGACATGTACCAAATCGCTGCGGCGCATGGTCGTGGTGTTACTGCACTTATTGACCTTGCTCTTAACCCATTCGCAGAAGCGCTAAAAGCTGAGAATGGCGAAGTAAGCGACTTGACTGAGTTTGAAGACGAAGAAGAAGAGCAGGTTGAATTTACAGAAGAAGAAGCTGAAGCAGAATTTAAGCGTCTTCAAGATCAACCGATCAAACTAGCGATCATTGGCCGTCCTAACGTAGGTAAATCAACGCTAACGAACCGTATTCTTGGTGAAGAGCGTGTGGTTGTTTACGATATGCCTGGTACGACTCGTGACTCTATCTACATCCCAATGCAGCGTGACGAGCGTGAATACGTTCTAATCGATACTGCGGGTGTTCGTCGTCGTAAAAACATCAACGAAACGGTAGAGAAGTTCTCAGTGGTTAAAACACTGAAAGCGATTGAAGATGCTAACGTTGTATTGCTGCTTATCGATGCTCGCGAAAACATCTCTGATCAAGATCTAAGCTTGCTAGGCTTTGCGTTGAACGCTGGTCGTTCAATTGTGATTGCCGTAAACAAGTGGGATGGCCTAGATAACGACGTTAAAGAACGCGTTAAGAAAGAGCTAGACCGTCGCTTAGGCTTCGTTGATTTCGCACGTATTCACTTTATCTCTGCACTTCACGGTACAGGTGTTGGTCACTTGTTTGAGTCTGTACAAGAAGCTTACAAGTCAGCGACGACTCGTGTTGGTACTTCTGTTCTAACTCGTATCATGAAGATGGCGACTGATGATCACCAACCGCCTATGGTTCGTGGCCGTCGTGTGAAACTGAAATACGCGCACGCTGGTGGCTACAACCCACCGATTATCGTTATCCACGGTAACCAAGTTCGTAACTTGCCAGATTCATACAAACGATTCTTGATGAACTACTACCGTCGTTCACTAGAGATTATGGGTACACCTATTCGCATTCAATTCCAGAACAGCGAGAACCCATTTGAAGCTAAGACAAACAAGCTGACAATTTCTCAAGAACGTAAACGTAAGCGTATGATGAGCATGGTTAAAGGTCGTAAGTAAACCTTTCCAATAGATTTGATACCCGAGCCTGTCTCGGGTATTTTTTTAAGCAAAATTCACGTTAAGCCATAACAATACGTTTTTATCATCATGGCTTAACGAATCAGACTAGATTCCAAAAGAAGAACGATATGACTACTAGCGATTTGATTACATCTGCGTCAGCAATCACACCAACCATTACTCAATTTTGTCATCAGGCTTGGCAGCTCAATGCTAAAGCGCTGTACGTTGAGAGCGACGACAGCAAAACTTACCTGATTACCGACGTAACACCTTTCCACCCAGTGAGTCATATTTGGCCAGATCACC
The DNA here is from genome assembly GCF_023161685.1 of Vibrio sp. 1CM8B. Taxonomy (NCBI): domain Bacteria; kingdom Pseudomonadati; phylum Pseudomonadota; class Gammaproteobacteria; order Vibrionales; family Vibrionaceae; genus Vibrio; species Vibrio sp. 1CM8B. The sequence goes on along the minus strand of NZ_JALNTU010000020.1, from coordinate 19,880 downwards.
CTGCAGACCAAGGCTTTGTGAATGTTGGTGACGTGCAATATCCCGTTGAAGACTGTCTTGTTGGTGCAATAGAACAATCTACTGGCAAGCTTCATATCGCAGCAGATATCCCTGTTAAGCGTGATACAGAAGGGTGGGCGTTTGTGGTTGTCCACCAGCTACCCGCATCTGCTTCTATGATTAAGGTTAGCGACGAAGTCGTGTTGTCGGTTGATAAAGAGTACCAAGCCAGTTTGAGCCGTGGTCACAGTGCTGGTCACATCGCTTTCCTAGCCTTGAATAAAGTATTGGCTGAAAGCTACTGGCGTAAAGATGCGGATAGAAAAGATCCGCTTGGCAGTTACGACTTCAATAGCTACGCACAAGTGACCAGCTTTGTGACTCCAGAGCTGTGCACCGATAAGTATCGTTTAGGCAAAACCCTCAAGAAGCGCGGTTTGAACGTTGCAGACATGCTAGCAAACCTTGATGGCATTGAATCTGATATCAACCAGATGATTGCGGGCTGGCTTGCAGAGCCGACGCCAGTCGCAATGAGACTGGAAGGCGAAGCATTAACAGACTCTCGTTATTGGGAATGGCAGTTGGATGCCGACACTTTAGTGTCTATTCCGTGTGGTGGTACTCACATTGAAAACACCTCAGAGCTTAAGGCATTGTCCGTTAAGTTAACCCAGTTAGATGACCAGCATATTGAAATGCTGACGCATGTAATTCGATGATTTAGACTACAGATCGAAATAACTTGTGCTGTTTATTTTGTTTTTACATGTCACTTTTAATATAAATGACTATTTAAAATTGAAATGCAGCACATGTAACTTATGCTTTCGGTGAGTGGTGATATAAATATTCTTTTTGGGGTAGATCGCTGATCAAAATAGATAAAGCGAAAGATCAACCTATGATCTTCGATTGTGTGTCGTACTAATTTAGTGTGTTATTATTAACCAATAACAAGCTTGCATAAGAACAAGCTGTACCCGATTACACAATTGAAAGCCTTAGTGAATGGAACAACAATTTTTATTAGAAGGCCATCGAGCCGTCAATAGTTTGCTGCGGAAGCTTGCGCTTGGGATGGATCGCAAAGATTTAAATCACAAGATTATTCAGCTTACCGAGCAGCTTTTTGGGCAGCGCATGGCTTCAATTCTACTGCTCAAACCAGAGTCTAAAACGTTACACCTTGAATATGCCCCAAACCTGCCTGATTTTTACAATCAACAGATTGAAGGGGTAGAAATTGGTGCGGGGATAGGTTCTTGTGGCGAGGCAGCTGCGCTTAAGAAAGCAGTGATGGTCTCTAACATAAATGCACACCCAAACTGGGCACCTTTTTTAGCCCTCACCAATCAAGCGAATCTGCATGCCTGTTGGTCGGTACCCATTATCTCGTCGCGCGGTAATGTGTTGGGTACCTTCGCTATTTATAGTCAGTACATCTCTGAACCGCATGAATTTGAGCTCGAGATCTTAGAACTACTGGCTTCCCTGTATTCGGTGGCACTAGAGAAGTTTGAGCTGGAGAATCAGCTTAACTTTTTCGCCAATCGAGATTCTCTAACCCATTGCTTGAATCGTCGTGCACTGTTCAATGAAGCTGAAAAAGTGTTGGCTAAGCGATGTTTTTCAGAAAAGGTGATGGCGTGTCTGTTTGTTGATGTCGATAAGTTCAAATCGATAAATGATACCTATGGCCACAGTTTTGGTGACGATGTGTTGTTGGCGGTTGCCGAAGTTCTTGATGAGGCAACCACAGCATGTGCCAAGATAGGGCGTTATGGTGGCGATGAGTTTGTGGTGTTCTCATGTTTTGATGATCAAGAAAGCGTTGTTAGCTTCTACCACAGCTTAGAGAAAGCACTGCAACAAGCGCTTTATATCAATGATGTGCAGTTTTCAGTAAGTGTCGGGCTGTCTTGTGACAAAGATCCTCAAGGATTAGACCAGTTGATCGCACAAGCTGATAAGAACATGTATCAAATCAAGCAAGCCAAGTCTCAGCAGTAGTAGATTGTAAAAATAGTCGTAAATTAGGAAGTGCTAATGAGTGAAAATATCTGCCCTAAGTGCCAGTCTGAGCTAGCTTGGGATGGCAAGTATCACTGTGAAAGTTGTCAGGCTCACTTTACTAAAGTTGGGTTTTGCCCAGAGTGCAGCAGCCAACTTGAGAAGCTTCAAGCCTGTGGTGCGGCGAGCTACTTTTGTAATGGCGATTGCAACGAATTGAAATCAAAGTCGAGAGTAAAATTCGAATTTCAACCAGCGGAATAGCCTTAAACTGCATGGTTTGAACGACCATCGGTGATGTTATACCAGAGACTCAATACTAGGGCGTGTTGACCTTTCGCGGTTAAATTTTGTTCGAGATAAAAGCGTTTTAATCGCGGCGAGGGAGAAGTAGCCTAGTCATTCTAAGCAAATCTCCCTCAACAAAGAGTAAAACGCTTTTAGCCGAACCCTTCGGGCAGCGTTTGCTGGTCATTTCTACTACGTTATCGGCTTCTCATGTAGGCTAGCTACACATCAAAGCCTCTGCCTTGTATAAATACCCAGCAACTCGCTGCAAAAATCAGCTCGAAAGATCAACATGCCCTAAAGTGTTGTGTCTTTTTTATATCTGAAGAACAGGAATGTGTCATCTTGGTTCATTCCCACTGTCACTGCACCAGTATGAAACATAGTTACATGATTGCTATGCACTCTATTGGTGTGAATTTCTTTTAAATTCTATTAATACAATTACTTATAAATAATTTCGTTGGTTCATAAGTTTGGCACTCTTCTTGTAACTCTGTAATTGAATAACAAAAATACAATTATGGAGTAATATCATGAACAAGGTGTTCAATTTATCGCTAGCTGCACTGTGTACAACACTTTCATTTTCTTCTGCAACAGTGTTTGCTGCTGATGAGACCATCAAGGTCGGTGTTCTACACTCACTCTCTGGCACTATGGCGATCAGTGAGACCACGCTAAAAGATACCGTGCTAATGCTCATCGAAGAGCAGAACAAAAAGGGCGGTTTGCTTGGTAAGAAGCTAGAGCCTGTTGTGGTTGACCCTGCGTCAAACTGGCCGCTATTTGCTGAGAAAGCGCGTGAGCTTATCGAAAAAGAGAAAGTGGATGTGGTGTTCGGTGGTTGGACATCGGTATCACGTAAATCGATGCTGCCTGTCTTTGAAGAACTCAACAGCATCCTTTTCTACCCAGTACAGTATGAAGGTGAAGAGTCTTCTAAAAACGTTTTCTACACCGGTGCCGCGCCAAACCAACAAGCGATCCCTGCAGTGGATTACTTGATGGAAGAGCTTGAAGTCGAGCGCTGGGTACTTGCTGGTACCGATTACGTTTACCCACGTACTACCAATAAGATCTTAGAAGCCTACTTAAAAGATAAAGGTGTCGCAGAAGAAGACATCATGATCAACTACACGCCATTTGGTCACTCTGATTGGCAATCTATCGTTTCAGACATCAAAAAGTTCGGCGAAGCCGGTAAGAAAACCGCTGTGGTTTCTACTGTGAACGGCGATGCGAACGTACCTTTCTATAAAGAACTTGGCGCTCAAGGCATTTCATCTGAAGACATCCCAGTTATTGCCTTCTCTGTTGGTGAAGAAGAACTGTCAGGTATGGACACAGAACCACTGGTAGGCCATCTAGCGGCATGGAACTACTTCATGAGTGTTGATACCGAAGCCAATGAAGAGTTCGTTGAAACGTGGCAGTCGTTCATCAAGAGTGAAAAGCGTGTCACCAACGACCCAATGGAAGCGCACTATGTTGGCTTCAACATGTGGGCTCAAGCGGTCACTAATGCAGGCACAACCGATCCTGAATCTGTTCAAGATGCCTTGATTGGTGTGTCTGTTCCTAACCTTTCTGGTGGCTACTCAACCATGCTGCCAAACCACCACATTACTAAACCAGTCCTGATCGGTGAAATCCAAGACGATGGTCAATTCGATATCGTTTGGGAAACCACAGGTCTCGTTGCGGGTGATGCTTGGTCGAGCTACTTACCTGAATCGGCAAAACTGTTCTCTAGCTGGTCGAAGCCATTCTCATGTGGTGCGTTTAACGTCGAAACGAAGAAGTGTTCTGGCGGTAACTAGAGTCATGAGTATGAGCCTTGTCTTTAGTAAACCTAGCTAAGGTAAGGCTCACTACTTCTCAGGTAATAATAATTATCCACGTATCCATCAAGCAAAAATAACAATATCTAGCTCGATGGACTAAGGAAGCAGGGATGAAAAACGCATTAAACGTATTTAAGGCGCTGTTGCTTATGGCAGTCAGTGCTCAGTTGGCTTTTGCGGGAATAACGGATGAAGCTAGCTTTACCAAGGCGCTAGTTGGTAAGAAAACATCGGATAAAGAATTAGCTATTGATTGGGTGATTGAGACGCAAACGGAAGATGTGTTGAAGCCTATTCTGGATGGTTGGTTAAACGGAAACCTTTACTATTTTGGTGATAAACAGAGCGAGCAGTACAAACAGCTCTACCTCATTCAAAGCATCAAAACAGCGACGTCAGCTCAGTCTGTATGGGATGATTCAACGCTGAATATCGAGAATGCGAGACAGTTTAAAAAGGTTCGCGTGAATAACAAACTTCGCGGGATCTTGCGCGGCGAAATTGCTTCTATTGGACTGAACAGCAGTAATCCTGATGTGCGTTATAAAGCTGTTTTGGATCTGTTAGGGACTAAAGACGCTGACATCATTGAGCGCATAGCTGAACTCAGAACCAACGAATCAGAGGGCAAAGTGGCAGAGCTGATGGACCTCTCATTGGCTATTTATAGCTCCCTTGATAAAAGCGCAACCATTGAAGATCGAGTAACGTCGATTGAGCGAGTCGGTGACTTCAAACACTCAGTCGTTCTGCAAACACTGAATCAACTGTTAAACAGTGAGCAAGATCCAAGCATTACCGCTGCAGCAGAACGTGCGATGGATAGCTATCAACAAAGCCAAGCACTCTATTCGGGTGTAGAAACGGTATTCTTCGGTTTGAGCTTAGGTTCGGTATTGGTGCTGGCGGGCATTGGCTTGGCGATTACCTTTGGTGTGATGGGCGTTATCAACATGGCTCATGGTGAGCTGATCATGATTGGTGCTTACACCACCTACGTATTGCAGCTGTTGATGCCGAATCATATTGGCCTAGCGCTGATACTTTCCATCCCAGCGGCATTCATTGTGTCTGGCTTAGTGGGCATTGCGATTGAGCGAAGTGTGATTCGTCATCTTTATGGTCGCCCATTGGAAACCTTACTCGCGACTTTTGGTATTAGCTTGATCTTGCAGCAAGCTGTTCGTTCTATTTTCTCTCCTTTGAACCGCTCAGTGAGCACGCCTGAATGGATGTCTGGCGCACTTCAATTGAACCCAATGTTGTCTCTGACTTACAACCGACTTTATATCATCTTGTTCTGTGGTTTGGTGTTTATGGGCTTATTGATGGTTCTGAAAAAGACACCACTAGGCTTGCAGGTTCGTGCGGTTTCTCAAAACCGTGGCATGGCTCGTGCGATGGGTATTCGTTCTGAGCGAGTTGATGCGATGACCTTCGGTTTAGGCTCTGGCGTTGCGGGTGTTGCAGGAGTGGCACTTTCTCAACTGACCAACGTTGGCCCTAATATGGGACAGGCGTACATCATTGATTCGTTCATGGTGGTGGTGTTCGGCGGTGTTGGCAACCTATGGGGCACGCTAGTCGCAGGCTTAAGCCTTGGTCTGTTCAATAAGATTTTAGAACCATGGGCAGGTGCGGTTCTTGCCAAGATTCTGGTACTGGTTTTCATCATTCTATTTATTCAAAAACGCCCACGCGGACTCTTCCCGCAACGTGGTCGTGCGGCTGAAGGTTAAGGACAACATCATGCAGTCAAAATCATTTGTACTTTCGGCGATGCGTGGTGACAAAGGTGGCCAACTGACCATCCTTGCCATTCTAGCGGCCGTTATTCTTATCCCACTGGCTAACACCATGTTGCCAAGTGGGCATCCGCTCCATGTAGAGACTTTCACGATCTCATTAATGGGCAAGTATCTGAGCTACGCAATGTTGGCGTTGGCGCTCGATCTGGTGTGGGGCTATCTCGGAATCTTGAGCCTTGGCCACGGTGCTTTCTTTGCGCTTGGTGGTTATGCGATGGGCATGTATTTGATGCGCCAGATTGGTGACCGTGGGGTTTATGGTGATCCAATCCTACCTGACTTTATGGTGTTCCTTGATTGGTCTGCGTTGCCGTGGTTCTGGCAAGGCTTTGATCAGTTCTGGTTCGCCTGTTTGATGGTGGTGCTAGTGCCGGGCGCATTGGCTTACTTGTTTGGTTATTTAGCTTTCCGCTCTCGTGTGTCCGGTGTGTATCTCTCTATCATGACTCAGGCGTTAACTTACGCATTGATGCTGGCATTTTTCCGCAACGAAATGGGCTTTGGTGGCAACAACGGACTGACGGATTTCAAAGACATCATCGGTCTGAGTTTGCAGAGTGATACGGTCAAGATAGGTCTGTTTGTCGCGACTGGTATTGCGCTTATTCTCAGCTACATAGCTTGTCGCATGGTGGTGACCAGTCGATTAGGTCGTGTGGCATTAGCGATTCGTGATACGGAATCACGCACTCGCTTTATGGGCTATGACGTCGATGGCATCAAGCTGTGGGTCTTCGTTCTTTCTGCGGTTATCGCCGGTATTGCCGGGGCTTTATATGTCCCTCAAGTTGGCATCATTAATCCGGGAGAATTTGCTCCTCTTAACTCGATTGAGATTGTGGTTTGGGTAGCCTTAGGCGGTCGTGCCACTCTGTTTGGTGCCATTGTCGGTGCATTGATCATCAACTACGCCAAGAGCTGGTTTACGGTTGAGTTCCCAGAGGTATGGTTATTTGCTCTGGGTGGACTATTCGTACTCTCAACCATGTACTTCCCACAAGGTGTGATTGGCTTTGTTAGTGAAAGGTGGCAGCAGCTGCGCAAGGCATCAAATGGGAAAAACCAAGATAAAGATAAGGATGATCAGCATAAGGCCAAGGAGGTGATCGCATGACCACATTTAATAGCGTAAAGGAATCGGTTCAGGCGTTCACTCGTCGAGACGAAGTCTTTGATTACCTCAAACCCGATATTCATCCTGCCATCGATACTCGACATAACGTGCTGTTGTATGTCGAAGGCGTCAACAAAAGCTTTGATGGTTTCCAAGCGATAAACGACCTCAACCTCTACATCAAAGAGGGAGAGCTACGCTGCATTATCGGTCCTAATGGCGCAGGTAAAACCACCATGATGGACATCATCACAGGTAAAACTAAGCCGGACACTGGCGAGGTGTGGTTGGGTTCGAACATCAACTTATTGAAGAAGAATGAGGCTGAAATTGCCAATGCAGGCGTTGGGCGTAAATTCCAAAAACCGACCGTGATTGAGTGTTTAACTGTGTGGCAGAACCTTGAATTAGCCATGGCCGGTGACCGTTCAGTGTGGGCAACTTTCACTGCTGTGATGTCTGGTGAACAGAAAGACAAACTGACCTCTGTGCTTGAGTTGATTCATTTAAAAGACGAAGCGGCGAATTTGGCAGGTAACCTGTCTCACGGACAAAAGCAGTGGTTAGAGATAGGCATGTTATTGATGCAAAACCCTAGGCTATTGCTGGTGGATGAACCCGTTGCAGGGATGACTCACCAAGAGATGGACCGTACTTCTGAGTTACTTAACTCACTGGCAGGCAAGCACTCAGTGGTAGTGGTTGAACACGATATGGATTTCGTTCGTTCAATTGCCAGCCATGTCACCGTGCTTCATCAAGGTCATGTGTTGGCTGAAGGCACGATGGATCAAGTGCAGGCTCACCCTGAAGTTAAACAAGTTTATCTCGGAGAATAGGATGCTAGAGGTTAAATCAGTTAATCAATATTACGGTGAGAGCCATACGCTGTGGGATTTGGATATGCAGATCCCAGAAGGAAAATGCACAGTGCTAATGGGGCGAAATGGCGTCGGTAAAACCACGTTGCTGCAATGCATCATGGGGTTGGTTAAGGTCGAAAGCGGTGACATCTCATTGTCGGGCGAGTCGCTTTTGAAAACCGATGCTGAAGATCGTGCTCGCCAAGGCATCGGTTATGTGCCGCAAGGTCGTCAGATCTTTCCGATGCTCACGGTTCAAGAAAACCTAGAAGTAGGCTTGCCGATTCGAGAAAAGGGCGACCGTAAGATCCCAGAGTTCATCTTCGATATATTCCCAGTGTTAAAAGAGATGCTGCATCGTCGCGGTGGTGACTTATCTGGAGGTCAACAGCAGCAACTCGCGATTGGGCGTGCGTTGGTGGTTAATCCAAAACTGTTGATCTTGGATGAACCGACAGAAGGTATTCAGCCCAATATCGTGCAAGAGATTGGTGACATCATTCGTATGCTCAACGAGAAGATGGGACTCACAGTCCTGCTTGTTGAACAGAAGCTGCCATTTGCGAGAAAGGTCGGTGACCGATTTTGCATTCTCGACCGTGGTCGTCAGGTAGCAGAAGGTGAAATGAAAGGGCTCAATGAGTCTTTGATTAAGGAGTACCTAACCGTATGAGCTCTCTATATTCTTCGAGTGAAGCAATAAACACTTCTTTAGCGGGAGTGTTGTCTCTGAATGAGACCATCGAACAAGATATTCGAGACGGTTGGCAAGCGAGCTTAAACCTCACTTTTGTCGACCGCGGTGATAAAACCGTATTAAAGAATCGTCAGCAGTCTGGTCCGCTTGCGGTGCAGCGTCCCTTGTATCCTGATGGGGAAACGTGTCACACCTACTTACTTCATCCCCCCGGCGGAGTGGTAGGTGGTGACACTCTCAATATTGAAGCGACCATCGAAAGCGGTGCGCATGCGTTGATCACCACACCCGGTGCGACCAAGTTTTACCGCTCAAACAACAAGTACGCCAAGCAGAAGCAGACCCTACGAGTGAAGAAAGATGCTCGCTTGGAATGGATGCCGCAAGAGAACATCTTTTTCCCGAACGCACACGTTCGTTTAGACACTGAAATTCGCCTAGAAAAGGGTGCACAGTTTTGGGGTTGGGAGATGCACTGTTTTGGACGCCCTGCACAGAATGAGGGATTCGAGCATGGTCACCTCGTTGGGAAAACAGAAATCTATCTTGATAATCAAAGGCTTCTGACTGAAGGTTTTAATTTTCACGGTGGCGATAAGTTAATGATAAATATGGGGTTACTTGATTATTCAATGATGGGAACCTTTTATATTACTTCAAATGAGAAGCAAGATTTAGAGTTGGTACAGAGCTTGCTCTTATCTATTACACAGCAAGCTTCACAGCAATCAGTTACATCAAAAACGTCGAGTGAACCCACATTAATATTGGGTGCGACTCAGATAGAAGGATTGATTGTGGTGCGAGCCTTGGGTAATTGGAGTGAAGACATCCTCCAGGCCTTTGGTCAGATATGGCAAGCAACTCGCTCTCATTTATGTGGTACGACTCCTGATTTACCAAGGATTTGGGCGACTTAGCGATTAGCCCTATTTGTACCGGGGGCGCCTTCCGGCCCTCGGTACATTTTTTCAAGCTTGCTGTGATTGAATCCCACTTACTGCTCATGCGTTTTGAGCAATAAGAAAACAACACTAACAGCGGGCGGCTAAATGGAATTAACACCAAGAGAAAAAGATAAGCTACTTATCTTCTGCGCAGGAATGCTGGCACAGCAGCGCAAACAAAAAGGCTTAAAACTCAACTACCCAGAATCTATTGCACTGATCAGCAGTGCCATTCTTGAAGGTGCCCGTGAGGGTAGAACCGTTTCAGAATTAATGGATTTTGGACGCACACTTCTTACTGTCGATGACGTTATGGAGGGGATCCCTTCCATGATCCCTGATGTACAAGTCGAAGCCACTTTTCCTGATGGCACCAAGCTGGTGACCGTTCATGAACCTATCGTGTAGGGAGAAGTAATATGGCTGGTTCCACAAAACAATACTCAGGATTCGTTCCCGGAAAAGTAGAAACCGCACCCGGTGACATCACTCTCAATGAAGGCCGCGACACAACGTCCGTTAAGGTACAAAACATTGGCGATCGTCCTGTTCAAATTGGCTCTCATTACCACTTCTATGAAGCAAACCCATCACTGATCTTTGACCGAGAAGCCACTAAAGGTTTTCGACTCAATATTCCTGCTGGTACTGCAACCCGCTTTGAACCGGGTCAGTCGCGCAGCGTCGAGTTAGTGCGTTACGCCGGTAAGTTAGAGATCTATGGCTTCCAAGGAAAGGTGATGGGCAAGCTCTAAGCGCTCCCACGGAATAATGAAAATAACAAAGGATTGAACATGGCGACGATATCCAGACAGGCTTATGCCGAAATGTTTGGGCCAACAGTCGGTGACCGAGTGCGTCTTGCTGACACTGATTTATGGCTAGAAGTTGAAAAGGATTACACCGTATACGGTGACGAAGTGAAATTCGGCGGCGGTAAAGTGATTCGTGATGGACAAGGGCAAAGCCAACGTCCAAGTGCCGAAACTCCAGGTTTGGTGATCACCAACGCGATTGTGTTGGATTACTGGGGCATCGTAAAAGCCGATGTCGCAATTAAAGACGGCCGAGTTCAAGCTTTAGGCAAAGCAGGTAACCCAGACGTTCAGCCGGGCGTTGATATTGTGATTGGCCCGGGCACGGAGATTTTAGCGGGCGAAGGTTCAATTCTGACTGCTGGTGGCATTGATTCACACATTCACTTTATCTGCCCACAACAGATTGAAGAAGCATTGGCATCCGGTGTGACAACCATGATCGGCGGTGGCACTGGACCAAACACAGGTACTAACGCGACCACATGTACGCCGGGGCCTTGGAACATGCACCGCATGCTAGAGTCACTCGATCAATTCCCGATGAACTTTGGTTTGTTAGGCAAAGGCAATGCAAGTCAGCCAGAAGCACTACGTGAGCAAGTAGCGGCAGGTGCTGTGGGTTTGAAGTTGCACGAAGATTGGGGAACCACACCTGCTTCAATCGATACTTGTTTAAGCGTTGCTGATGAGATGGACATACAAGTTGCGATTCATACCGATACCTTGAATGAGTCTGGTTTTGTTGAATCAACACTTGGCGCAATTGGCGACCGCGTGATTCATACCTATCACACTGAAGGTGCGGGCGGTGGTCATGCTCCCGATATTATCCGTGCGGCAGGTGAACCCAACGTTCTGCCTTCATCAACTAACCCAACACGACCTTACACGGTTAATACGGTCGATGAGCACTTAGACATGTTGATGGTGTGTCATCACCTTTCACCATCGATTGCTGAAGATGTCGCGTTTGCTGAATCGCGTATCCGCCGTGAAACCATTGCCGCAGAAGATATTCTTCATGACTTAGGTGCCTTTTCGATGATCGCTTCGGACTCACAAGCAATGGGACGTGTAGGCGAGGTGATCACTCGAACTTGGCAAACCGCACACAAGATGAAAGTGCAGCGTGGCAGCCTAAAAGAAGATTCAGACTACAGCGATAACTTCCGTTTAAGACGTTATGTCGCTAAGTACACCATCAACCCAGCGATCACTCATGGTATGTCTCATGAAATCGGTTCTATTGAAGCAGGGAAGTTAGCTGATCTCGTGTTGTGGAAGCCCGCTTTTTTTGGTGTGAAGCCCAGCGTGATTTTGAAAGGCGGCATGATCGCCATGGCGCCGATGGGTGACCCAAATGCTTCAATCCCAACACCTCAGCCAGTCCATTACCGCTCTATGTTTGGTAGCTACGGCAAGGCGTGTCAGAACACATCAATGCTGTTTGTCTCTAAAGAAGCCAAGGCGCAGAACATCGACAAACAGTTGGGTCTGCAGAGCTTGATTGGTGTTGTGAGTAACTGCCGAAACATCAGCAAAGCCGACATGAAGCTTAATGATTGGATGCCGAAGATTGAAGTCGACTCTCAGACTTACCAAGTACGCGCCGATGGTGAATTGCTGACGTGTGAACCTGCTGAAGAGCTGCCAATGGCTCAGAGATACTTTTTGTTTTAGCTGCGAGCTGAGGGCTCTTATTTTGAACGTTATAAATCTCACAAGGAGATTGAGGTAATAGCATGATTGAACTGACTCAACTGAATACTCAAATACAAAATGCACCGGACGGCTATTTGAGCCTGCCGATCGATAGCCGCATCAAAAGCCGCCTTAAGGTGATGCTAGATGACGGGCGCAATGCCGGACTGTTTCTACCACGAGGTCATATCTTGCGTGGTGGCGAACAACTCTCAAGTGAATGTGGTTTAGTCGTAGAAGTGAAAGCGGCACCAGAAACCGTTTCAACCGTTTATTGTGAAGACCCACACTTGCTAACGCGAGTGGCGTATCACCTTGGTAACCGTCATGTTCCGCTACAAGTGGAAGCGGGCTGGGTTCGTTACCAACACGACCATGTTTTGGATGAAATGGTTGAAGGTTTAGGCGCGAAGGTGACTACCGAGAAACAACCGTTTGAGCCAGAAGGCGGCGCTTATGGCGGTCGCTCAGGTGGACATCATCACCATCATTAATGACTCACTAAACGATTTATATAACAACAAAATATTAATAACGATAAACGCAAGGAACTCGCGATGAACTTTAAAACAGCAGCAGGCTTATGCACTTTCACAATAGCTTCTCTAACAACATCAACATTGGCTTTCGCTCACCCGGGGCACGGTTCGCATTCGGTTCATGAGTCTCACTCATTTATGTCTGGCTTAACTCACCCTGTGACAGGTATGGATCACCTGATCATGTTGATCGCTTTTGGTCTGCTAATTGGCGCACTTTCATTTTCCAGCAAGACAAAAGCCGCTCTGATTGGCGGCGGGTTGGCGTCTTTGGTGGTCGGACTCATCGCAGGCCAAGCCTTAGGTTTCTCTGTGATTGTTGAACCTGCAATCATCGCTTCTCTATTCGTTGTCAGCTTATGCTTATGGCACGTGTTTTCACCATCAACTAAGCGTGTGAACAGTGTATTAGCAGCTTCGATTGGCATGTTGTTTTTCCATGGTTATGCGCATGGCGTTGAAGCGGCAAGTAACCTAACTCAGTTTGCAGCGGGTATGAGCATCACAGCTTTGGCTCTGATGGTTATCGGTACATTGGTTGGCCGCGCGGTTTACTCAAAATGGATGTCGGTTGGTGTGGCTTCAGCAAGCCTACTATTACTGTTAGGCGCGTAAGCTCTCGAACTTATTTGATTCTAGAAGACTGAGGGCACGGTTATGACCACAACAGAAAATGTCGCCATCTATCGTCTGTTTCAATTGATCAGTCCGTCATTGCCAATTGGTGGGTTTACATACTCGCAAGGCCTAGAGTTAGCGGTTGAAGCGGGTTGGGTGACCGATCGCAACAGTATGGAACAGTGGCTCAATACCATCGTTAGTTCCAGTGTCGCGACTTTGGAATTGCCCATCTTAGAGCGTCTTTACCACGCTCTAGAAAAGGGTGAACTCGATGAGATTGAGCACTGGTGTAACTACCTGTACTCAAGCCGTGAAACCAGTGAATTGCGGGCGGAAGAGAAGCAACGTGGGCATGCATTGAATACTTTGTTGAAGCGCTTAGATATCGATATTTCACTGGTGGACTCTGTTGATAGTCACCCAAACCAATTGTTGGGTATGTGTATGGCAGCGCAGCATTGGGGCATTGATTTAGAAAGCCTTAAGCAGGGTTACTTATGGAGTTGGCTTGAAAATATCGTTACTGCAGGCGTGAAACTGGTGCCTTTAGGTCAAACCGACGGGCAGTTGGCATTGATTAATATCACCAACACCTTTCCTGAGGTGATCGAAAAGGCCCACGCGATAGAAGATTGGATGGTAGGCAGCTTTTCGCCATCAATGGCATTAGCAAGTTCACTGCACGAAACACAATACACGAGACTATTTCGTTCGTAGCGGTCAGCTCGAACGGTGTAGTAAAAAGAATATAAGGAAGTAGACAATGGAAAGTTATAAGCAACCACTTCGAATTGGTATTGGCGGCCCGGTAGGGTCTGGTAAAACAGCGTTGTTAGAGGTGCTATGTAAGGCGATTCGCGACAAGCTCAACATTGCCGTGGTAACCAACGACATCTACACGCAAGAAGATGCAAAGATACTCACGCGAGCAGAAGCGCTAGAACCGGATCGTATCATTGGTGTTGAAACGGGTGGCTGTCCGCACACGGCGATCCGTGAAGATGCATCGATGAACTTAGCTGCGGTAGAAGAGCTCGCTAAGCTGCACAAAAACCTCGATGTGGTATTCGTCGAAAGCGGTGGCGACAACCTCAGTGCCACGTTCAGCCCTGAGTTAGCCGACCTTACCATCTACGTGATTGATGTAGCGGAGGGGGAGAAGATCCCACGTAAAGGCGGGCCGGGTATTACGCGTTCTGATCTGCTAGTCATCAACAAGATCGATTTAGCACCATATGTGGGTGCGTCACTTGAAGTGATGGAGCAAGATACACAACGCATGCGACCAACTAAGCCATACGTGTTCACCAACCTAAAAGAGAGCCAAGGTTTAGATTTCATTATCAACTTTATTGTGACCGAAGGGATGCTGACCATGAAGGAGCCTTCTACGATTGAGTAGAGTTTGAATACGTTCGCTTTCTTTTGAAGCCAATAGATACAAAAAAGCCCTTTCTATTATCGATAGGGCTTTTGGGTTTAAAGGATTTTTAACGTTCTAGTCGAACCTAAAGCTCGCTCTTCGCGACTCTTGTTGTCACTTGCGATTCAATCACACCATCTTCTACTTGAGTGGTAATCACTTCGCCCACCTCAACATCGTTAATCGATGACACCGTCTTGCTCGATGCGGAATGGGTAATGCTGTAGCCACGCTTTAGGGTTGCCAGTGGACTAACGGTTTCTAACTTCTCAGCAGCCATGGCTAGCTGATGGCGAGTGGTTAGCAGTGTTTTATCCATCGCATCTAATAGCTTCTGCTCAGAGCGTTGTAAATGCAGTTTCTGTTCACCAAGGCGTTTCACTGGCGAGTTCAGCTGAAGCTGGTGCTGTTTGCGCTCAACACGCTGTGCATGCTGCTTTAGGTATTGAGTCATACCACGACGCAAACGCATGTCTAGGTCATCAAGTTGCTGACTCTGCTTTTGAAGTTGGTAGCTCGGGTGTTGCTTCTCTAAGCGGTATTTCAGCGTTTGAGTGGATTGTGCTTGTTTGATTAACACATGACGGATCGCACTGATTAAGCGAGCACGTTTAGAGGCATAAGCTTGCTCTTTATGACTGTTGTCACGGCTAACCAATTCAGCGGCCGCTGACGGCGTTGGAGCACGCATATCTGCGACGAAATCAGCGATAGTGACGTCAACTTCGTGGCCAACTGCACTGATTATCGGGATCTGGCTTGCTGCAATTGTGCGAGCAACGATCTCGTTATTGAAGCACCATAAGTCTTCTAATGAACCGCCGCCACGACCTACGATCAACACATCACACTCATTGCGTTCGTTAGCTCGTCCAATCGCTTGAGCAATCTGAATTGCCGCCTCTTCGCCTTGAACCATGGTCGGGTAAACCACAACAGGCAATGAAGGATCGCGTCTTTTCAGTACATCAAGAATATCAAACAGCGCCGCGCCGGTTTTCGAGGTGATAACGCCAACGCGCTTTGGGTGTTCAGGAAGTGGTTGCTTACTCGATTGAGCAAACAGGCCTTCTGCGGCAAGGTTCATCTTCAGCTTTTCAAACTCTTGCTGAAGCTTACCGTCACCTTCTGGCTGCATGCTTTCGATGATCAGTTGATAGTCACCGCGTGGCTCATAAAGAGACAGGCGAGCTTTGACTAGAACTTGATTACCATTTTGGGGCTTAAAAGTGACACGGCGGTTATTGCCACGAAACATGGCACACTTAACTTGAGCGCGAGAGTCTTTAAGCGTGAGGTACCAGTGACCAGATACAGGTGCAGAGAAGTTTGAGATTTCACCAACGAGCCAGACTATTCCCATTTCGTTTTCTAATAGGAGACGAACCTCTGAGTTGAGGCGAGAAACAGTAAAGATGTTTGGATTAGTCATAGAAGCACTATCTTTCCTTGAAGGAAGGTCTTTCTTGGAATCTCACAGGACGTGAGTATGGAAGATAGCGGCAATATAATACATAGCAAGGGGGTAAATGCAAATTAAAAATACAAAAATGTGTAGCCAAGCGATTTCGTTGGCCGTATAATCCGTCCGCAATATCTAATCCAAATGCAGTTTGATTTTCCTTAATTGGCTGCCCTCATTAGGCGAAACGATGAGATTGGATTGTTTCTTTTTACTCCTATTATTGTGAGATATTGCAAATGCTAAGAATTGCCAAAGAAGCGCTGACATTCGACGACGTACTGCTAGTGCCAGCACACTCCACCGTTCTCCCTAATACAGCTGATCTTCGCACTCAGCTGACGAAGAATATTTCCCTAAACATCCCAATGATATCTGCATCGATGGATACTGTGACAGAAGCTCGCCTAGCGATTGCACTGGCACAAGAAGGCGGAATAGGCTTCATTCACAAGAACATGTCTATTGAACAGCAAGCTGAAATGGTTCGCCAGGTTAAAATTTACGAAGCTGGTGTGGTTTCTCACCCAGTAACTGTAAGTCCTGACGCGACAATCGCTGATGTTGTAGCCCTTACCCAAAAACACGGCTTTGCCGGTTTCCCTGTTGTTACTGAAACAAACGAACTTGTTGGTATTATTACCGGCCGTGACGTTCGCTTTGTTACTGACCTTTCTAAGAAAGTTGATGTAGTAATGACACCTAAAGCTCGCCTTGCTTCTGTTAAAGAAGGTGCAACTCGTGAAGAAGTTCAAGAGAAAATGCACGAAGCGCGTGTTGAAAAAGTTCTTGTTGTAAATGATGACTTCCAACTTACTGGAATGATCACTGCAAAAGATTTCCACAAAGCAGAACGTAAACCAAACGCTTGTAAAGATGAGCGCGGCAGCCTACGCGTAGGTGCAGCTGTTGGTGCTGGTGCTGGTAACGAAGAGCGCGTTGCTGCTCTAGTTGAAGCTGGCGTAGACGTTCTACTTATCGACTCTTCACACGGTCACTCTGAAGGCGTACTTAACCGTATCCGCGAAACTCGCGCTGCATACCCTGATCTACAAATCATCGGTGGTAACGTAGCAACTGGCGCTGGCGCTCGTGCTCTTATCGAAGCGGGTGTTAGTGCGGTTAAAGTAGGTATCGGCCCGGGTTCAATCTGTACGACTCGTATCGTTACTGGTGTTGGTGTTCCTCAAGTAACAGCAATCGCAGACGCAGCTGAAGTAGCTAACGAATACGGTATTCCAGTAATCGCAGATGGCGGTATCCGCTTCTCTGGCGATATCTGTAAAGCTATCGTTGCTGGCGCATCTTGTGTGATGGTTGGTTCAATGTTCGCGGGTACTGAAGAAGCACCGGGTGAAGTTATTCTTTACAACGGTCGTTCTTACAAGTCTTACCGTGGTATGGGTTCTCTTGGCGCTATGTCTCAAGGTTCTTCTGACCGTTACTTCCAATCTGACAACGCTGCAGACAAGCTTGTTCCAGAAGGTATTGAAGGTCGTATCGCATACAAAGGTCGTCTAAAAGAGATCGTTCACCAACAGATGGGCGGCCTACGCTCAAGCATGGGCCTAACGGGTTCTGCAACTGTTGAAGACATGCGTACTAAAGCTGAGTTTGTTCGTATCTCTGGTGCGGGCATGAAAGAATCTCACGTACACGATGTTCAAATCACGAAAGAAGCACCTAACTACCGTTTAGGTTAATAATACGTCCAAACGTTTGAATAATGTGCTGATTTAGTCGGCACATTAATATACCAATCGTAGTAAATAACTGGTCATCCTAGCTTGTTAAAAACCTCGATAACTTCGTTAGAATTTTTGATTGTAGAATAACTACTTATCAGAACTCTTTGTTGAATAGAGCAGCCTTGTTCTCAAGCTTTTTTCCAGCGCTACTACTGAACACTTACTTACTGTGATTGGTATTATATCTACCGCCTGTTTTGTTAAAAGTCCGATTTTCTCAAAACACGTGGTTAAAGATATCTAACGAAAACGTTTGCTTTATTTCTTGAAGAGTTAATCAGAGGTGAGTAAACTCGCCTCCGTTTTATCACATAGCCAATAAGACTGCTTACAATGACTAAAAATATTCATGACCAACGTATTCTAATTCTGGACTTCGGTTCTCAATACACACAGCTAGTAGCTCGTCGTATTCGTGAGATCGGTGTTTACTGTGAACTTTGGAGCTGGGACGTAGAAGAAGCGGATATTCGTGAATTCAATCCAGACGGCATCATCCTATCTGGTGGCCCTGAAAGTGTAACGGAGGAGAACTCTCCACGTGCACCTCAGTACGTATTTGATTCAGGTGTTCCTGTCTTCGGTATCTGCTACGGCATGCAAACTATGGCTGAGCAACTTGGCGGTAAAGTAGCAACGTCTACTGAGCGTGAGTTCGGCTACGCAGCGGTACAAGTGACTGGCGAATCTGCACTTTTCGCAGACCTTGAGTCTACTCAAGATGTTTGGATGAGCCACGGTGACAAAGTGGTTGAGATCCCTGCTGATTTCACAAAGATCGCTGAAACAGACACTTGCCCATACGCTGCTATGGCAAACGAAGAGAAGAAATACTACGGCGTACAATTCCACCCAGAAGTAACACACACCAAGAACGGCCTAAAAATGCTTGAGAACTTCGTTCTTAACGCATGTGGTTGTGAAGGTCTGTGGACTTCAGCTTCAATCATTGAAGATGCAGTTGCACGTATTAAAGAACAAGTAGGTGACGACGAAGTTATCCTTGGTCTTTCTGGTGGTGTTGATTCATCTGTAGTTGCGATGCTTGCTCACCGCGCTATCGGCGACAAACTAACATGTGTATTTGTAGATAACGGCCTTCTTCGTTTAAACGAAGGTGAGCAGGTTATGGAGATGTTCGGCAACAAGTTTGGCCTAAACATCATCAAAGTAGATGCTGAGCAACGTTTCCTTGATGCTCTTGAAGGCGAAGCTGAACCAGAAGCTAAGCGTAAGATCATCGGTCACGTATTCGTAGATATCTTCGATGAAGAGTCTAAGAAACTGAAGAATGCTAAATGGCTTGCTCAGGGTACTATCTACCCAGACGTAATCGAGTCTGCAGCATCTAAGACAGGTAAAGCACACGTAATCAAATCTCACCACAACGTTGGTGGTCTTCCTGATGATATGGAAATGGGCCTTGTTGAGCCTCTACGTGAGCTGTTTAAAGATGAAGTACGTAAGATCGGTCTAGAGCTTGGTCTTCCATACAACATGCTTTACCGCCACCCATTCCCGGGTCCAGGTCTAGGTGTTCGTGTGCTTGGCGAAGTGAAGAAAGAGTACTGTGATCTACTGCGTCGCGCAGATGCTATCTTCATTGAAGAGCTTCACGCTGCTGACCTTTACCACAAAGTATCTCAAGCATTCACGGTATTCCTACCAGTACGTTCAGTTGGCGTAATGGGCGATGGCCGTAAGTACGATTGGGTTGTATCTCTACGTGCTGTAGAAACTATCGACTTCATGACTGCTCACTGGGCACACCTACCATACGACTTCCTAGGTAAGGTTTCTAACCGTATTATCAACGAAGTTAACGGCATTTCACGTGTTGTCTACGATATTTCTGGTAAGCCACCAGCAACTATCGAGTGGGAATAATCTCTTAGAGATTTAACCAGCTTTGATTGTCTCGTCCTAAAATACGTTGACAGTATTTCTACTAAGCCAACAGCGTCAGCTGTTGGCTTTTTTCATGCACCTCA